>NZ_JBGTFM010000160.1:0-19316 GCF_041747255.1 Blastomonas sp.
TCCAGCGGATCGCCTGCCGCGCTCAGCGCAGCATAACGATCCGACAGATCAAAGAAACCAGGCTGGCCCACCATCATCGCCTCCGCTCAATCAAGAAGGCGAGTGAATCAGATCACCACTCCAAATGCGAGGGTTTTTCGACGCGTCCATATGCTTCCTCTACGGCACCGTAGCTCAAACAAGCGGAACCGATAGGCTGGGGGTCCGTTCCACGAGATAGCCCCAGCAACGCTGCTGGTCAGGCTTATGAGGCGAACAGGTGTGTGCTTCGCCTGGAACTCAAGGAAAAGACGATGCTTGGTACCGCTGCCGTGGCGCAAAGCACGGGCAGATCACAACATCGGATTGCTGCATTCATCGTCGCGGCCTTGATCCACATTGCCTTGATCATTTGTCTCGTCTCGTTCCGCATGAGCGCGCCATCGCCACCGGTCAGGCAAGGCAGCGTGACGTCATTAACGCTTTCCACATCTTCACCCGAAGCGCCTGCAATGCTCGAACCATTGGTGCTCCCAAGCGTGAGCCACGAGGTTCGACCGGTGAATCTTCCCACCGTGGCAACCGAAACCGACGCTCTTGGCCAACCCAATCAAGGAACGGATTCGTGTGCACCGCTGCAATTGGTTGCAGATGCGATTGCCGCTGACCCGATTGCCCTCACGGAGCTTGAGGCGGCACCCCGCGCAATGCGGTCGGTCGCCGATGCCATTGTTGTGTGGAACCGAAGCTGGGATTTGCAGGCAACAGCCGTCGATGCCCCGCTGACGGCCACGCGTCTGGCGGTCGAACGCTCGCTGGGCATGCTTGATCCGACCTGTCTCGATTTACCGATTTCTGGTCCCAGGTTTGTATCTGTCATTGGAACGCACCGATCCACCACGCTTGTGTTTGGGTCTGGGGTGTGGGGCTGGGGGCAACTGCTCGATGAAAGCTTGGTCGAGCCGACTGCAGTGACCCCAGAGTTTGCGCCGATTGCGGGATTCCTGTCCAATAACTAATCTAGATTAGTGATTAGGATTGGGTCTGCGTTGAATGATGTTATGAAGCCCAACTAATCTAAATTAATGATCGAGGTTAGATTCGTCTTGGCTTGCAAGAAGATTTCTAAATGCTTGCGAACGCCCTTTTATCCAGCATATTTTCGGTAAATATTAAAAAATTTTCTTACACTGATATAAGTTAGTGCGATGCGAATCGAATGCTGCGATAAAAAATTTGTCTCCGACATCAACAAGTGGGCGGTGACGTATGCTACTATCGAAATGATAAGCGCTGAGCGTAAATATTGATCGATGGTCATTTCCCTCCCTTTGGAGACAGTCAATGGGTCGCTCATCAGCTATAAAATTCACGACTATAACTGCATTATTGTTAAGTTCGGTTTCACCTATCTGGGCATCAAGTCATCGGGAAGCTCCAGCTATCACCGAGAAGCCGAAAGTAGACAATACTGATGTTTACGCGTTTCGCAGTTATGAACCCGGCCGTGCCGGCTTCGTAACGCTGATCACAAATTTTCAGCCGTTTCAGGAACCAGGCGGCGGCCCCAACTATTACACGATGGACCCCGACGCAATCTATGAGATCCACATCGACAACAATGGCGATGCGGTGGAGGATTTGACGTTCCAGTTCAAGTTCACCAACACGTTGCGAGACGGCAAGGGCATAACCCTTAATATCGGCGGCAAAGAATTGCCAGTTTCTTTACGGAACACCGGCCAGATCAATGGTGATAATGACCCGGATCTTGCAGAACGCGAAACCTATTCACTCACTCAGGTTACCGGCAATCGCCGCAGTGGGCAGCGCGTATCGGTTGCGAGCGGATTGCCCAAGCCCGTTGATAACATCGGCAACAAATCGGTTCCGAATTATCCGGCATATGCCAGCCAGTTCGTTCACACTGTGACGCTGCCAGGCTGTGCCACGCAAGCAAGAGTTTTTGTGGGGCAGCGCGAGGAGGCCTTCGCGGTCAACCTTGGTCCTCTCTTTGACCTTGTGAACTTGGACCCAATCAACATCGCCCAGAGCGACGCAAATCAAGAGCTCATCGGCAAAAAGAATATCACCAGCATTGCGATGGAGGTGCCAATCGCTTGCCTGACCGGTACAGGCAATGGTGTGATTGGCGTCTGGAGCACCGCAAGCTTGCCGCAAGCGCGTATTTTGCGCCCGACTGCAAGCTATGCAGCACCGGAAAATCATGGTGGCGCTTTTGTGCAGGTCTCGCGCCTTGGCATGCCGCTGGTAAACGAGGTTGTAATCGGTCTTCCTCAGAAGGATCTGTTCAACAGTGCGAAACCGACCCAGGACTCAGTGCTGGCCGATTTTGTTACCAATCCAACATTCCCCGCAATTTTGGAGAAACTGTTTGGAACGAAGGCACCGACGAATTTCCCCCGAAATGACCTTGTTGCCACGTTCCTGACCGGGATTGCCACACTCAATCAGCTCAGGACCGTGACGGCATCGGAGATGCTGCGTCTGAATACGGCGATCGCTGCGACGCCTCAAGCTTCACAGAGTACTTTTGGTGTGGCGGGCGACGATTTGGCCGGCTTCCCGAATGGCCGTCGCCCCGGTGACGACGTGGTCGATATCGTCTTGCGCGTTGCGATGGGTCGGCTCTGCCATCCAGTGCCGATTTCAGGCAAGCCAACCGACCTTGGTCTCTGCACGCCTGCGCAGGCCCCATCAGGTTTGCTTGCGTTCACCGACGGTGCGCCAACCAATGCCACGAGGACCATGAACGCCTTCCCGTATCTTAACCCCGCTCTGCGTGGCGCTCCGCGTCCGCAGACCCAGCCATGAAGGATCGGACCATGCTAGCGAGCAACCTGTCGAAAGCCGCACTATTGTTAGCACTGTTCGCACTGGCGGGCTGTGGAAGCGGACCAAAGCGCGACCCGGTTGCTGAGGCACCTGCACCGGTGACGATGATTCAAACCGTGCAGCAGCAGTTCGGCGAAATGTTTGCCGCCATTTTCAATGCTGACCCCAATTCGGAACCGGCCAACGTCGCAGCTGGCGACATTATTCCGATTTCGTTCACGACTGAACCGGTGCCGGTTGGATAATCGTCAACATGGCCCCAACAGTTGATGTAGCCTTGTTATTCTCCTGCCGCCCGGCCTTCAAGCCGGGCGGCAGAGAGAGTTTATGGCATCCGCAACTAGCGTTTGCGTTCGTAGCCGAAGGTCAGGCTCGAAAAAGTCGTGTCGAAATCGACTTTGGGATCGCCCCGGACGGGCACCGACCAGACCACATTGACCAGCCAGCTACCGCGCTGCGGGATACGAAAACTGACGCGGCCGTTAGCATCGGTAACCGCAGTGGCGTGCGGGCGAGCATCGAACTCGAGGCTGGTCAGCTTGACCGTTGCATTGGCGAGGCGGCGCCCGTTGTAGAGGACATGGACCGGAAGCACCCCGGTTTTGTCCAGCGCATAGGGGTTTCGATCAGGAACGATTTCCAGCTTGAGGCCGACGGGCCGCGTCGCGATCGCCTGATTGGCTGGGGTCAGAGTTCCTACCTTGATCAGCGCCTTTGCTCTGCGGCTATAGCGTTCACGCCCCGCTGTGTCAGACTTTCCGCTACGCCGACGCCACTCGAGCACACGGACGAGACCTTCTTCCTCGGCAAATTCAGTGAACCTGCGGGCGGGCAATTCGGAAAATGCGTAGCTGCTTCGCATGGCCAAGACATGAAGCCCCGGGGTTGCAAAACTGGTGACCAGATCTGCCGCTCCGCCGGAGCGCAAATCGGCTTTGCGATCTTTGCGAACGCCGTCCGAGTAACCAGCCAGTGCGACGACACGGCTCAGATCGACTCTCCAACGCTGCCGGTCCTTGCCGTGCCCCACCTGGAAGGTAACCGCCAGCGGACGGTCAACAGCTGCCTTGAAACTCTCAGGTTGCAGCCAAAAATCGTGAGCAAAAGCCGGGGACGTGAACAAAAGCAAACCAGAAGCGGCAATCAAAATTCTCATTTTTGTTCCTTCATTTTCCCCTCGGCGAATCCTGGCATCAATAGAAATAGAATATTTAGGTTTTTTTACAAGGTAAATTTCAACTCTATATTGATTATAATCAATAATACTAAAACAAATATTTGCGCACTAGCCGTTGGTGGTTTGACGTTTGTTTCAGCCCAATCAGTATTGGCTCATGATGGAACCACGCAAACGAATGGGTTTGGAGCGGGCTTTATGCATCCGCTCTCTGGGCCAGACCATATGCTTGCGATGATCGCGGTGGGATTATGGGGTGTCTTTCTTGGGCGTCCGCTGCTGTTCTCACTGCCCGCGCTCTTTCCGCTGGCCATGGCCTTTGGCGGCGTTCTGGGCATTATCGGCATTGTGTTACCCCTGGTCGAAACCGGGATCGCCGTATCGGTTCTTGTGCTTGGCCTGATGATTCTGTTCGCAGTCCGGGCGGCAATCGCTGTCGCATGCGCGGTCGTCGCGGGATTTGCCCTGTTTCATGGTTTCGCACACGGCCAGGAATTGCCATCGGCTGCCGATCCGGTCAGCTACAGCGCCGGATTCATGCTGGCAACTGGCCTGCTGCATCTCGCCGGAATTGGACTCGGCATGATCCGCTTCTCCCCCGGAGGCGAGGTTGCATTGCGGGGCGCGGGCGGCGCTATTGCGATCGCCGGGATTTGGTTCCTCGCTGGATCACTGGCGACGTGACCGGCGCTGTCTTCCCGCTCACGCTGGTTTGCGCGGCAACCGGGTTGTGCTTGTCCAAAAGCCGGCGCCGCAGCGTCTGGCTTGCGCTCATCGCATTGGCGATCATGGCTGCGCTGGCAAGCCTTCTGCCATTCACAGAAGCGTGGGCGCCTTCAATCTTCGTGGCCTTTTGGATCAGCACGATCATCACCGCTGCCATGACATATCTTGACGGCGGCATCTCAACCTGGGGGGCGATCCTGCTGGGCGGCAACAATGGTTTGTGGGCCGGGGCAGTGACGACCTTGGTCGGTCTGCAGCTCAGTTCAATCGTCGCGCTGCTGCCCCTGTTCCTGCTGATGTTGCCAGCCCGTTGGTTGGCGGCGCAAAGCTTTCGGGTCGTGGCAAACGTGGGCGCCAGTTGGGTGATCGCTATTTCAGCCCTGGCGGCGGGGGTCGCGTTGCTCCCTACGCCCGGCTACGTCGCAGATCATATGGAATGAACATCACCCCGATCATTTTTGCCGTGGGCGTTATTCTAAACCTGGGAACACCTGTGTGTGCCCAGGTGATCGAGATCGACGCGAACGGCGAGTCGCGAACGTTTGACGGGCCAACGCTCTTCATCGACGACATGGCCGTCCCGCTAAATGCGGGGGCTGTGGCAGTCGCCATGCCCAGCGCCGGTTCTGCCACAACGGCATCGGTCGCGACGCTGCTGGCGAACGCGGCACGCACCCATCGTTTGCCAGATGGCTTGCTCGAAGCGGTGGCATGGCAAGAATCACGCGGACGCATGAGCGCGATCAGTCACAAAGGCGCCGTAGGAGTCATGCAATTGATGCCGGCGACTGCAGCCGAACTTGGCGTGCGCGCTGACGACCTTGAGGATAACATCCGCGGCGGTGCGCTTTATCTCAGGCGTCAACTGGATCGTTTTGGCAGCGTTCGCCTGGCCTTGGCCGCATATAATGCCGGCCCCGGTGCCGTGCAGCGATACGGCGGTATTCCTCCGTATCGGGAAACGGTGGGCTACGTATCAAACATCATGGGGCGTTGGCAGCCGCCGAGCGTACCGAAAACTTTGGCCGTTCCCACGCCAGCCCCACTCAACACCATGCTCATTGAGGTGACACCATTTTGATCAGACACCGCCTGCTGTTCGCGTTAATTGCGATGGCCTCCCCCGCCCACGCCCAATTCGCCGCGCCCGATCCTGCGGGTTCAGGGCCGATTGTTTCGGCGGTCGGCTGGCTCCAGGGAACGTTGCTTGGCAATGTCGCGACCGCAGTGGCAGTGATTGCGGTCGCTGCGATTGGCTTCCTGATGCTTACCGGCCGGATCAACTGGAAATATGGCGCAACCGTTGTCTTAGGCTTGTTCATTTTGTTCGGCGCCGCCTCGATCGTGGCAGGCATCCGATCGGTCGCGGGCGGCTGATCGTGTCTAGCGACCGCCTCTTTCGTGCGCTGGCGCGTCCCCAGATGGTGGCGGGCGTCACCTATCCGTTTTTTGTGCTCAACGGGATCGTCGCTGCAGAACTGTTTCTCGTTTTCAAAAGCTTGTTTGCCCTGGTTCCTCCACTCTTCATCCACGCGCTGGGTTATGCTGCGCATTTGCGCGATCCGCAGATCATGTCGCTTTGGCTAACTCGGCTGCGGCGCGTCCCTCGCATACCCAATCGAAAACTGTGGGGCGCCAATGTCTACCGCCCGTGACCGAGCACACCAGCGTGAGAAATCGGTTGGCGGCCATTTGCCCTTTGTTGCGCAGATCGACGACCATACGATTTTGACCCGCGAAGGATTGGCGCTTCAGGTCATTCGCCTCGAGGGTCTGCCATTTGAAACGATCGATGCGGCTCAGTTGGAAGCGCGCAAGGTCGCCCGCGACGGTATGCTTCAAGCCGTTGCCTCAGCTCGGTTCGCGCTGGTCCATCACGTTGTTCGGCGCGCCGTTGCGCCCGAGCTTGAAGGAAATTTCGGCGATAGCTTCAGCGCGGCGCTGGACCAGGCTTGGCGCGCTCGATTGTCGGCGCGGCGGCTTTACGTCAACGATCTTTATTTGACGTTGCTGATCCGCCCATTGGCGGGCAGGGCCGGAGCAGCCGAGCGCCTGCTGGGCTTGTTCGGCGGCGCGGCACCAGCAAGCGGTGAGACCACTGCTGATCTGCGAGCGCTCAATCAGGCGCGTGAGGCCTTGCTCGCCGCGTTGGATCCTTATCGCCCGCGGCTGCTGTCGAGCTATGAAATAGCGACCGGGCTTGCATCGGAACCGCTCGAGTTCCTCTCGACCTTATTGGGCAACCCTGCCACCCCGATGTTGCTGCCTCAGGGGGAACTGGCGCAGGCGATGGCACGGCGGCGGATCAGTTTCGGTGCTGACGCGATCGAATTCGGTCCTGTCGACGGCTATGGGTCAGACGTCGCCGCCATCCTATCAGTAAAGGACTATCCCGCCGAAACCGGGCCGGGAATGCTTGATGACCTCTATCGGTTGCCATTCGAAATGGTTGTGACGCAAAGCTTTGCGGTCGTGGATCGTGAGCCCACGCTCCAACGCATGGATCTGGCGCTGCGGCGGATGCGTTCCGCCGCTGATGCTGCGGTATCGTTGCGCTCCGAACTGACTTTGGCCAAAGACGAGGTTGCTGCGGGCCGCACGCTGTTTGGTGAGCATCACCTGACCGTGTTGCTCAAAGCCGCGAACCTGTCTGAACTCGACGCTTCGATCGGCGAAGTTCAGGCGACGCTGGCCGATGCAGGCTTTGTTGCCGTCCGCGAGGAACTCGGACTTGAGGCAGCCTTCTGGGCTCAGTTTCCAGGAAATTTCCACTATATTGCCCGCCGTGCCCTGATATCTTCAGCCAATTTCGCAGGATTTGCGAGCGCCCACAACTTCCCCGTCGGTCAGCCTTCGGGCAACTTTTGGGGCGATGCGGTGACATTGTTTGAAACCACTTCGGCTGGACCCTATTTTTTCAACTTTCACCGTGGCGACCTCGGCAATTTCACCATTATCGGCCCGTCGGGTTCGGGCAAAACCGTGGTGTTGGGCTTCCTGCTTGCCCAAGCGCGCCGTTTTGCGCCCCGGATCGTGCTCTTTGACAAAGACCGTGGTGCCGAGATTTTCCTGCGCGCCATCGGCGGGGTTTATGACTCGCTGCGCCCCGGCGCGCCGACCCGCCTCAATCCGCTGGCCTTGCCCGATACCCCGGTAAACCGCCGCTTTCTTAGCGAATGGATTGCCAAGCTGGCCACCGGCGCAGGCGAGGCACCGACTGTGGAAGAAGCCGGCTGGATCAGCGACGCTATCGCCAGTTCATATGCCGGTCCACCGGAACACCGGCGCTTGCGTCATCTCGCTGAACTGTTTCGCGGGCGTGGACGCGCCTCGGGCAACGATCTTGCGGCACGGCTGGCGCCATGGCACTCAGCCGGGGAGCATGCCTGGCTATTCGACAACGCCAGCGACGGGCTGGACCTGGCGGCCGACACCATCGGTTTCGACATGACCGCCATTCTCGATCAACCGGCTTTGCGTTCCTCGACGATGCTCTACCTGTTCCACCGCGTCGAAGAACGGCTCGATGGCCGGGCGACGATCATCGTGGTCGATGAGGGGTGGAAAGCGCTCGACGATGAAGTTTTCGTGGCACGCATTCGTGACTGGGAAAAGACCATCAGAAAGCGCGGCGGAATCGTAGGATTCGCAACCCAGTCGGCGTCCGATGCGCTGCAGAGCCAGATCGCTTCTGCGATCATCGAGCAGGCCGGAACCCAGATCTTCATGGCAAACGCTTCAGCGCAGGCGAGCGATTATATCGACGGATTCGGCTTGACCGAGCATGAGTTCGAAATCGTCCGGTCGATGCCCGAAGTGGCGCGCGCATTTCTTGTCAAACACGGATCGGACAGCGTTGTCGTCCGGTTGAACCTTACTTCGGAACCCGATCTGTTGACCGTCCTGTCGGGCCGCGAGCGCACCGTGCGTTTGCTGGACGGTATTCGTGAGGAAGTCGGCGACGCCCCCGAAGCGTGGCTTCCCCGGTTGCTGGAGGTGGCATGAACCCCGATTTCTGCACCCCAGCGAGTTCCGAAGGCCTCGTCGCGAGCTTGCTCGCTAACACCGATTGCCAGGCGTTCGGCTTGGTCGAGCGCGGCTATGCGGCGATGGCCGAGCCGGGCGGCCCCGTGGCTGCGGCGTTGACGTCGATGATGGTCATCGCGGTGGCTTTGTTTGGCTATCGGTTGCTTCTCGGCCGCGGACTCATTTTGTCCGACACCATCGGGCTGGCAATCAAGATCGGCGTTGTGTTGCTCGTAGCGACATCCTGGGAAGCCTGGCAGACGCTGGCCTACGAAACCTTTGCGCGTGCCCCGGCCCGCATTGCCGCCCAGCTTCTTTCAGGAATCGGCGCGCCCGATCCGCTTGAAAGTTTGCAAACCGCGCTCAACAATCTTGAGGCGGCATCGGTTGGGTACAGAACCCGCGCCGGAATCGCCTCGCCTTTGGTCGGCGGGCCGGCGGCGGCGGCGATGGTCCTGAATGTGTCAGCGCTGCTGCTCGCACTGTCGATCGTGGGAATCATGGTCGCGGTGCGTGTGGTGCTGGCGCTACTGCTCGCGATTGCCCCGGTCATGGCCGGCTTCCTTCTGTTCGATGCCACCAGGGGCATGGCGCAAGCATGGCTTGGAGCTATGGCGACCGCAGCGATCGTGCCGCTTTTTGTGCTTATTCTGGCATCAGTGGAATTGGCGATTATCGGACCAATCATTGGTCGGCTGCTTGCTGAGCAGGCCGCCGGAACCTTTGAGACTGCAACTGTGATGCCGGTTGGTTTGGTGACCGTGGTTTTCGCAATTGCGTCTGTTTTCGCGCTCAAGTCGGCTGGTCGTATTGCCCGGGGCATTCGTTTGCCGGGTGATCGCAGCAACGCGCGTGTCAGTGACCCCCAGGTCACGTTAGTCACGACCGCCGATGATCGCGGGGCCGTTCTGGCGACGCAATCGTCGGCTGCGCGAATAGCCCAAGCGCTCGATGTCAGCGCCCGGCGCGATGCACCCGCAGCCATCGTCGGTGCTCGGGGCGCTGCTGCTGCGCTGGCCACGACAACATCGCGGGAAAGCAACTCCACCGCGCAAGGAAGAGCCGGCGATGGAGCTGTTATTGTCGCGCCGCGCCGCCTTTCGGGGCCGCGCTTGCGCGGTCCTGCCCGGTCGTCGCGAGCAGCCAGCCGGAGGGACGCGTGAGCGAACGTGAAGACTATTATTTGGCAGCCCGGACCTGGGCCGATGGCAGGGTTGCAAGCTCCGCCCGGGAAACGCGGATCGCATGGATTGCTGCCGGTATGGCAGGAGCCATTGCGCTGATTTTGGCGTTGACGCTGGTTTTTCTCGTGCCGCTTAAAACTGTCGAGCCGTTCGTGGTGACAGTTGATCGCCAGACCGGCACCACCGAAGTCTCAACCACGCTCAAGTCGGGGCAGTTGACGCAAAACGAAGCGGTTATTCAGGCGCAACTCGCCGGATATGTCGTGGCGCGCGAAACCTTTGACGCGACCGACCTCACGCACCAGTACCGGCGTGTGCGCGTGATGTCCGCGCCTGCGGTCGCAACGGGCTACGTCGCCCAGATGGCCGCGACCAATCCATCCAGCCCGCTGCGCACGTTGAACAAAGGCGATACGATCGCAATCCGGGTCCGCAGCATCTCGCTGATCGCAGTGGGCACGGCGATTGTTCGGTTCGATGCGATCCGCACCAATGCCGGGGCCGCGCCGTTACCGCCGGCTGCAAATGTTGCAGCGATTAGCTTTGGTTTTAGCGGCCGTCCGCTGCGGATGGAGGATCGCTACGACAATCCGCTTGGTTTTCTCGTAACCCGATATCGTCGCGACGCAGAAGGCCTTGCGCCGTGAGAATTATTTTCGCCGTCATGTGTTTATTCCTTACCGCCGCACGCACGCCCGTGCCGGGTCCGGTCGATCCGCACATCCAAACGGTGTTCTACAATGCCGACGAGGTTGTGCTCCTGCGCGGGGCGCTGGGCTGGCAGATCATGGTCGAATTCGCGCCCGACGAGCGTATCGAGAATGTGGCGATTGGCGACGCGCTTGCTTGGCAGGTGACCCCTAACAAGCGGGCGCGCAACCTGTTTCTGAAGCCCCTGGGGCGCACCGCCTCAACCAATTTGACCGTGGTGACTGACCGCCGGCGTTATGCATTCTCGCTTGAGGTTGCACCCCGTAGTGCCACGACTCCGTGGATTGTCCGCTTCGATTATCCGCGAGAGATTGTCGTCGCGGTTGAGGAGCCGCTGCCACCGCCGCCGCCGCCAATGAACTATAACTATGCGATGACGGGCGATATCGGGATCGTCCCCACCAGGGTTTGGGATGATGGTCTGATGACCTATTTCGAGTTCGGCCCCGGGAAAGTTATCCCGGCGATTTTCGCCGGTGGTCCTGGCAAAGACGAGACCCTCGTCAACTCTTCGACGCGCGGCCGCGTCATGATCGTCCAGCACACTGGTGGCCGCTTTACGCTGCGCACCGGCAAGCAAGTCGCAACCGTGACCCCCATGAATGGAGCGACTCCGTGAACGAAGAAATTCCTGTCCACCGTCCGACTGTCGCGCAGCCATCCAGACGCATCTCAACAACTGCGGTGGTCACAGTGCTCGTTGTATCAGGCTTGGGTGTTTTCATGTGGCTCTCCGATGCGCGCGCCGCGCAAGGTTCGCTCGATGACACTCTGCCGCAGCTCGCTTCGACTGCGATGCCTGCTCCCGCCATCCTTACGCCAAGCACGCCGGTCGTCGCGGCTACGCCTCCGGCCGCTGTGCTGATTCCAAATTCACCTCCATCCGTGGCGGCGCCAGTCGCGCGGTTTGACATCGCACCGGGCACCCCTGCTGTGGGCGGTGGCGCTATAGATCGCGCCCGCGAGCGGCTGCGTGCGCCGACACTTATCATTGATCTCGTTCAGAGCGAGAGCGCCAGGGCAAGCGCTCAGGTGCCTGGCGTCGCGGCCGTTGAACCCGGGCCTGCGGGGACAGCAAGCAACCAAGCCACCAATACCCTGTCTGATACCGAACGCTTTGCCGCCCGTGTCGGCAGCGAGGAAACACAGGCGGTCCAGGCCCAGCATATGACGGGGCTCAGCCGGCTGGTCCCACAGGGTGCGATCATCGCTGCTGTGATGGAAACCGCGCTCAATTCCGATCTCCCCGGTTTTGCGCGCGCACTGACCCAGCGCGATGTCTACAGTTTCGATGGTTCAGCGGTGCTGATCCCTGCGGGCAGCCGGATCATCGGGCAGTACAAGTCAGGTGTGGCGCAAGGCGCCTCGCGAGTCTTTATCCTTTGGACCCGCCTGATCCGCCCCGACGGTGTTTCGATCGAGCTGGCCTCGCCAGCAGTTGATGAACTTGGTCGCGGTGGGGTCAGTGGCAAGGTCAATCGCCACTTCTTCCAGCGCTTTGGCGGAGCAATCCTGCAGTCGGTGCTGACCGGCGGGATCAATGCTGCTGCAGCATCGGTCAGCGGCGGCTCGACGATTGTGGTCAGCACAGCGAGCGAAGCGACCTCACTCGCTGGTCAAGCCTCACGTGGTACAGATATTCCACCAACGATTACGACCCGGCAAGGCGCGGCGGTGCGCATCTTCGTTGCCCGAGATCTCGATTTTACGCGCGTCGGACCGATGCAATGAGCACAACGCAGCGCGTTTATCTTGACGCATTCCTGACGCCGCTGGCCCCGTACCTGGGTCGCGACGACGTGACCGACCTGTTCGTCAATCGCCCGGGTGAGCTATGGTTGGAGACGGCACATGGAACCGAGCGCCATGCTGTTCCGGAGTTTGATGACGCTTCGCTCTGGCGGCTTGCGCACCAGATTGCGGCAAGTTCCGATCAGGGGATCAACCGGGAACACCCTCTCCTGGCCAGCACATTGCCTGATGGTTCGCGGGTGCAAATCTGTGCGCCACCGGCAACACGCGGTCATGTCATTGTCGCGATACGCAAACACAGCATGCCCAATTTGCGATTGTCGGATTATGTCGCCACCGGGGCGTTTGCCATGATCGGCAGTCTCGCACTCGAGCAGGAAGCTCAAGCCGTCGAGCTGGCGCAGTTGCTGGGAACTGGCCAAACCCTCGCGTTTCTCAAGCGCGCAGTCGAAATGCGCAAGACGATCGTCATTGCTGGTGCGACCGGGACGGGCAAGACCACGTTCCTCAACGCACTGTTAAAGGAAGCGCCCGTTGCCGAGCGCTTTGTGCTGATCGAAGACACCCCCGAAATCCAGCTTACCCATGAAAACGCCGTCGGCTTGGTCGCGGTACGCGGCCGGCTGGGAGAGGCATCGGTGAGCCCTGCGGATCTGGTCGAGGCGGCGCTACGGCTGCGGCCCGACCGGATCATCATGGGGGAAGTGCGAGGCGCGGAGGCAATGAGCTGGCTGAGGGCGGTCGGAACCGGCCATCCTGGATCGATCACCACAGTTCACGCAAGCTCCCCCTGCGGAGCGGCCGAGCAACTGGCGCTGATGGCGATGATGGGCGGCACAGAACTCGGTCGCACAGAGTTGATCGACTATGTCCGGGGAACCGTTGATATCTTTGTTCAGCTCGACCGTATCGACGGAAATCGTGTGGTCTCCGCGATCGAATTCGCGAAGGCGCAGCCACGCCCTGGAGATCATCGCCGTTCTTGAACACGTCGAACAGTTTTTCTTAATTCAGCCTTGGAATCCTCAATCAAGACATTGGGTAGCTAAGGATTGATGTCGTCATTTTGATTTTCTGGATCGTTTGGCGTCGCGGCACTTTGAATTTTGGAGGACGAAAACTTGCGTTATCGCTTCTTGACCTTTTGCACCGGGCTGACCGTGGCATTATCGCCTGCGTGCATCATGGCAGCCGAGCCGCAAGATGGTTCCACAGTGAAAGCCGCGGCTGACGAGCGCGATGATCAAACCTCAAACCCGAACGATCTGATCATTGTTTATGGCCGATCCATCCGGCAGATCGGGGTAGCGATTTCCGGATCGCAGGGGACAGTTGGCTATGCCGATATCGAGAATTTACCGATTTCGCGCACTGGAGAGCTGGTTGAGAACGTGCCCGGCGTCATCGCCACGCAGCATTCCGGCACGGGCAAAGCAAATCAGTATTTCCTGCGCGGGTTCAATCTTGATCACGGCACTGATTTTGCCGGATTTGTCGATGGTGTGCCGATCAACATGCCGACGCACGGCCATGGTCAAGGCTATCTCGATTTCAACTTCATAATTCCTGAGACGGTAGAAAAAATTGATTTTCGGAAAGGCCCGTATTTCGCCGATGTGGGTAATTTTTCTGCTGCGGGTACAATCGCTTTTGCGACATATGATACAATTGAGCCATTCGCGCAGGCGACAGTGGGAATGTTTGGTTTCTACCGTGCGACTGCGGCTGGCAGTGCGCCTTTGGGTTCGGGCAACGTGCTGCTCGCAATTGACGGGACATTTTCGAATGGTCCGTGGGTACTTGATGAAAACCTTGAGAAATACAACGGTCTCATCAAGTTTAGTTCAGGCTCGCGAGATGATGGCTTTTCAGTCCAGTTAAACGGTTATCATGCGAGATGGGACTCGACTGACCAGATACCCGAGCGAGCGGTACAAAGCGGTCTCGTCGATCGCTTCGGTTTTATCGATGACGATGTTGGTGGCAACACCACCCGTGTCGGGCTGGTGGCCAATGGTGCGTTCGACAGTTTGAAAATAAACGCATTTGCAACTTACTACGATCTCACTTTGACGTCCAACTTCACCTACTTCCTCGAAAATCCTGTTGTCGGCGATCAGTTTCAGCAGGTTGATCGGCGCGCAATTTTTGGCGGTACTGCACAGCGCAGCTGGGACATGGGGAGCACGTCGGTACCGATTTCGATCTCTGCTGGTGGGAACGTCAGATACGATCGAATCGATAGGGTTGGCCTGTTTCGAAGCGCGCAAGCACGACCGATTGCCACGGTGCGGAGCGATCAGGTTGATAAGGTATCTGCGGGAGTATTTGTTGAGACAGAAGTGAAGCCGACCGATCGACTGCGCGTCTATCTTGCGCTTCGCGGCGATTATCTGGCTTACGATGTCGATTCCGACTTAAAGGTTAACTCGGGTAGCGGCTCGGATACAATTTTTGGCCCAAAGTTCGGTGCTGCATGGCGCATGTCGAATAGCGTCGAGCTTTACGCCAATTATGGCGAGTCTTTCCATACCAACGATGTGCGTGGAGCATCCATCTCGGTCGATCCGGTATCGGGCCTGGCCGCCGATCGGGTGCCCGTGTTCGCGCGAGCAAGAGGTGCCGAAATTGGGGGACGCATCGAACGCGATACGTTCAATTTGGCGCTGGTGGGCTTTTATCTTGGCCTGGAATCAGAACTCGTATTCGTCGGAGATGCAGGCGCGACCGAGCCCAATGATGCCTCGCAGCGCTTTGGCGTTGAAGCGAACGCGTTTTGGCGGCCGATGCCCTGGCTCACGCTTGACGCTGCCTACGCTTATACTCATGCCAGATTCAGGGGCGTGTCACCGGATGCGAGGCGCATCCCCGGGGCGGTCGCGGAAGTTTTGGCAGGAGGCATGACTGCAAACCCTCTGGCCGGTCTCGATTTGACACTGCGGCTTCGGCACTTCGGTAAGGCGCCGCTTATTGAAGACGGCTCAACCGCATCGGACCCAACGACGCTGGTGAATTTTGGTGCATATTTCACAGCCGGATCAATCCGCATCGGGGCAGAGTTGTTGAATATATTTGACGCACAGGATTCCGACATCACATATTTTTACGCGTCCCAACTGGCTTCAGAAACCGCACCCGTGGAGGATCGACACTTTCATCCAGTAGAACCACGCCAAGTGCGGGTGTCGGCTCGTTTTGCTTTTTAGCAGCGGTATTGATTAATGATGTTGTATTCTCAAAATCTTCGACCTTCACGCGGGTCATCGGCAGCGAGACTTGCCGCCTTCGCCGCGAACTGTCCAGCGAACACATCGGCTATTGCGTCGACTGGATGATGCGCTCGGTCGACGTGCATATCTGCCCCTGATTCATAAAGGCGCCAAACGCCTCCACCTTGACGGCTTCGTCGAGATAACGTCTTGCTGAACGATCAGCGGAGCCTTGCCACCGAGTTTGAGAACGGCCGGCTTGAGATGGTCGGCTGTGCGGCGACCGACGATGCGGCCCACTGCTGCGCTGCTGGCGAGTTGATGCGCGTTACCTTCGGCACATCGTTGAGCATACCGACAACTTCTCCGGCGTCGGCAGGCGCGATCGTCACAAGATTGACGAGGCCTGCTGGGTATCCCCTCCCGACAGATCCCTTAATAACCAGCGCGCGCGTGCGGGCAGGTTTCAATTGCGTACCACTCTGTTCGGCATTCAGCCCATTGCGCATTTATGTCCGCCTTCCAACATTGAAACGCAAACACCTATGACCGAAACTAGCGCGCAGAGCTGACTGGCCGCTTTGGGGCATCCGGTCGGCAGCTTCTGTCAGAAGCTGCCATGCATGGCAGCTGTCATGAACGACCGGCCTTGGGTCGGAGCCTGACTGAATCTACACCCTCCCACCTATGGACCGTTCTTCAAATGGCCAATCCGGCCATAGGAGAATGACCATGGAAATGACTGAACCCCAAACCGTTGCGACCAAACGTCAGGTCTGGAATGCAGGACGAACCGTCGGTGCAAAGCGTGCACTAAAGCCAAAGCAAATATGGCAGATCCGGTTCTACCTCAACCAGAACCGTCGCCTGCGAGATCGCGCACTGTTTGATCTTGCGATCGATAGCAAGCTTCGCGGCTGTGACTTGGTACGGATGAAAATCGGAGACATTGTCAGCGGCGGACAGATCCGAACGCGCGCAATCGTAATGCAGCAGAAAACAAGTCGGCCAGTTCAGTTTGAATTGCTTCCAGACGCTCGGGCCAGCTTGCTGGCGTGGCTCGAACGCCGAGGCGGTACGGTCGACGACTATGTCTTTCCGAGCCGGGTCGATCATGATCGGCATCTCAGCACACGCCAGTATGCCCGGCTGGTCGATGAGTGGGTGACAGGGGTGGGCCTAATGAGAAGCGAATATGGTACCCATTCGCTTCGGCGCACGAAGGCGTCGATAATCTACAGGGCGACCGGCAACCTGCGCGCTGTCCAGATCCTTCTCGGGCACAGCAAGATCGAGAACACCGTACGCTATCTTGGTATCGACGTGGAAGACGCACTTGCCCTTGCCGAAAACACAGAAATTTGAACCATCAGCTCCTCGTCTCTGGCGAGGAGCTGGCCTTGCGACGCTTGGGACGACGCGATCATTCCCTTGCAACACGCAGAAGGACAGGTATTGCCAGGAGCCGACATTCGGCATTTGCTCAACCACTTCGACATCGCGACGGTAACTGGGCTGAGAGAGAATGGCAGGTGTTCGGCTCCATATTCACTATAGCTGTCGTTTGTCAGCTCGCTAACAAAACGGCTCGTGTCGCGGCTCCGAGACACCCAAACTTCTCGCAATCCCTCGAAACCGAGCGCAAGTGATGAAGCAGCTTTATATGAGCAGTACAGCGAACTGCTTAGGGATAGCGCGCAAACACCTGTTGCCCTGCTGGGCCGAAGGCGACAACGGAATACGGTTGAACGCGCCCTCCCGCTTCCATTCCGGGCGACCCCATCGGCATACCGGCAACGGCCAGGCCAGTGACACCCTTTGGTTTGTCGCGTAACAATCTTACAATCGCGTCAGAAGGGACGTGGCCTTCAATCACATACCCATCAACGATCATGGTATGACATGCCTGAAGCTCAAGCGGGACGCCGTTTTGCGCTTTCACCTTTGCCATATCCACGCTGTCGATCGTGGTGACGGTTGTGTTCAAATTGCGTTCGACGTGACCAGCCCAACTCATGCAGCAACCGCAATTGGGGTCTCGAAACATGGTATAGGTCGTAGCCTGAGCGACATTCGAGCACGCAGCGAGCAAGGCAAGAGTCATAACCGCCGAAGCCCTTTTCGACGCTGCCTTGGCGATGTTTGCTTTCATCTGACACTCCCGTGGGTTGATCAATTATATTGCGGCATTATGCCGGAACGCCTTTCTCTCGTCCATCACCTGTTTAGGCAGTGGCGGCTAGGCGGCCTTAATCATCGTTTCACTCTTTCAAAAAGGTCGATCAGCTAACTGAATTTTGTTCGCTGCTCGGCGGCATCGCACGAGGCGATCGCCTTCGCTACGCAACAGTTGGCATGATCCTTGAGGATTGCGCTTTCAGCCTTGGCCAACGCCGCTTTGATCGCCTGCACCTCCTGCAGAATACGAGTCTTGGGAGGGAACACTTGTGCGACCGATAGCGTAGTTGAGCGTGTGCTTGAGTTGCTTTGACCCCAGAGCTGCCCGCGATTTTTCGCGTTGCATCTGACCGCAGCCACACAGGAAGGCATTACCATGCAGAACTATATCGCTTTCGCAGCGATGATCTTCGCAGCGCCACTCGCCGCTCAGACGCCACCGCCTGCAGATCACAGCAAAATGCAGGGGATGAAGCACGAAAAGATGGACCATGGCACTTCGGTCAAGCCGGACCAGGCAATGCCACCCATGGACCACAGCAAAATGCAGGGCATGGATCATTCCAAGATGGGTGACATGGGCGAGATGATGAAGAACACGCCCGCCAATCCTTACGCCGAGGCCGGTATGGCAATGCACCACGAGATGATGGTCGTCGGTACCGATGCGTCGGAAACATGGACTCGCCAGATGATTGAGCATCATCGTGGTGCAATCGCTATGTCGAAGATTGCGGTCAAGCAGGCCGGCGACAAAGAGGTTCGCACCATGGCTCAAAAAGTTGTCAGCATGCAGGAGAAGGAGGTCGCAAGCCTTCAATCATGGCTGGAGCGTCACGGCAAGACCCCCCAATAACAGCGGCAACGGCATCGGGTTCGCGACATTGCACCCGATGCCCGTAGCGCATGTTGAATATACTCAGCGCAGGAATCCTGATCGACCACAAGGACAAGCAGTATGGCAGAAGAGGAACGCGGTCCGCGCTCAATGGCAGCACCTGCTGCTCTCGATGACCACCCGCAGAACTCGACTGCCCGCCATCGCAGCGACCTCACAAAGACCGAGCGCGACCCTGTCTGCCGGATGATGGTCGACCCGCACAAGACGGTGCACCATGCGCCGCACGACGGACACCCCTACTACTTCTGCTCCGCGGGATGTCGCACGGAGTTCATCGCGGACCCGGCGAAGTATCTTTCACCAACCGAACCGCAGTCGAACGAGCCTGCAAGCGAAGCTGCAATATACACTTGCCCGATGCACCCGCAGATCCGACAGGTCGGACCGGGTGCATGCCCTATTTGTGGTATGGCGCTGGTACCGGTTGTCATGACCGCCCAGACACCGCCAAACCCTGAACTGACCGACTTTACCCGCCGCTTCTGGATTGGTCTTGCACTAACGATCCCGGTGTTTGCGCTAGAGATGGGCGGCCATCTGCTCAGGATCGATCGTCTTGTCGCCCCCCAGTTTTCCAACTGGATCCAACTGCTGTTAGCGACTCCGGTTGTGCTCTG
>NZ_JBGTFM010000161.1:0-1611 GCF_041747255.1 Blastomonas sp.
GCCAGCGTCCGCAGGTCGTACATGCCCGCAGTGGGCACATAACCATTGCTGGCGACATTGGATACGAATTGGACCGGCCCAAAGCTCTTTAGCGCCGACACATCAAGCGTCGACTGGGCGTAGCGCCAGTAGCTGTACTGATAGACCGTGTCGTAGTTCGTTGAGACCACGCGAACATTGCGCCTGCAGGTGCCTCCGCTGCGCGAATGGAAACTGTAGGTCGTGCGAGTGGTTGTTCCGGGAGCAGACCCTGTGTCTACGGGATTGGAACCGTAATTGTCTCCGTAAGCGTCGCATTGGTTTCTGTTTAGCGAATCAGGGCTGGTCTGTACGGAATCCTGCGTCGAGGAGCCCGAAGCGATGTAGACTGGCGTGTCGAACACCGCCATGCGAGACTGATAGGGCACTTGGTTGGCAATATAGTCCATCGGCATCTGGCCGGTACTCAACAGCCGCCTGGCGTTGACCGTTATGCTGTAGGGCACGAACCCGTAGCGAATCCTGACCTCATCGTCGGTAACCGAGGAGGTGATGGTGGTGTGAAAATCCCTCACCGCTTGCCGCAGGCCGGTAATGCGGGTTCCAGCCATCGAGCCGGTCACATCTAGCACGAACATCACGTCCGAATTGGTGATCTGCAATTCGGCCATGCATTCGACCGAGAAGGACATTGTCTCCGTCCCGAAGATCTTCATCAACACGGTGGGAATGGTCGTGCTCGCGGTGCCGAACACCTTGCCCTCCTCGCCGGCTTGCGTCACGAAGTTCACGTCTTGCGCCTCGACGACTGCGGCATCGAAATTCGCATCGAACATGCGCATGGCCTTGGCCCGTTCGCTATTTTCGTAAGTGCCGGTCTTGGCCATGGCGCGGCGGCCCGCGAGCACGCCGGCATCGCAGGCGTTCTGCAATTGCGTTTTGGTCAGGTAGCCGCGGCTGGCATCGACACCCCCGCCGACCATGGCCAGGAGCGGAATTATGGCGGCAGCGAAGATCGGCAGAACATTGCCTTGCTGGTCGCTTGAAAGCGTCGCAATCAGCTTGCGGATGGTGCTTTGCTTCATGGAGTGCCCCGGTTTATTCGGCCTGCGTTTAATAAAACTCCATTAAGAAATTCCAAACTTCAATAATGAAGTGCCTGGCACCCGCCGAGCTTTCAATGCTATCGATGACCCATCCGATGGATCCAGATCTCCTTCCCCAGCCGCAAAGGCTTGCATTGCTTTATGCGCCGCCGGGGATGCGGCCTGCAGTTGGCTGTCTGTTTGAACTCGACGAGCGGCTAGGCAGAATCGTCGCCACGGCACGCGAGCCTATGCTGGCGCAAATGCGGATGGTGTGGTGGCGCGACCGGCTGGGCGAAGCTCGCGACATGCGCCCGAAGGGCGATCCCGTGCTCGATGCGGTCGGCTCGTATTGGCCGGGCGAGGAGGCTGCGTTGATCGCGCTGGTCGATGGCTGGGAAGAGCTGCTCGGGCAAGCGCCGCTGAGCGAGAACGCCTTTCGGCAGTTCGCCGAGGGAAAGGGCGCCGCCTTTGCTGCGGTCGCTCGCCTTGCGGGACAGGCGAGTTATGCGGAAGCGGCGCATGACGCGGGCTGCCGCTTTGCGCT
>NZ_JBGTFM010000162.1:0-17575 GCF_041747255.1 Blastomonas sp.
CAAATCCGACGATGTGAAATCGGTCCGAACCCCAATCGCTGCCGCCATTGCAAGCCTCCATATGCCTGCCACAACGAATCATAATTTCAGCCGGTTGGGAATCCCTCGCGTGAGTCAGCCTCAGCGCGCCTTGGTATAAGCGGCATAACCCCTTCACAAGGCAATCCAGCAGTCCGAAGCGGATGGTCCTTTGCGGATGGGACCGCGCGCGGGCCCTGGCTGGGGCGCTTTGGGGTGGGGAGCCATCGCAGCAAATGCGGTCGGTTCGGCAAGAGCACTGCCAACTGGCTTTGAAGCTGAGGTTGACCATCAATCAGCGTCTCGTAAGATTGCACCAACATCTCGCTAGCGTATCCGTGCTAGCCCAACAAAAGATCCCAATTGAGAGGTTGTGTCCAACCGCCGCTGACCGGTGTCCATGTTTACCTTACGAGCCAGGCGCATCTGGCGGAGTTTGAGATCTATCCCGGTCCACAGTTTCCTGAACACTTGTGCCGCTGCTGCGTCCGGGGCAATTGCCCCCACTGGCAGAAGGCGACAGGTCATTTGTTCTATTGCGCTCGACATAGGCACCACAGGCCAGTCGGGATGGTCCGAAAGCCCCACTTTGTGCAGCGTGCGCCGTCTGTCAACCATCGAATAAACAGGCAGGAGAGGGGCATGTCTGCCACGCTTTTGTGTGACAAAGGTGCGCACGCGTTCCAGCCCACGAATAGCAAGCGGGGCAGGGATCACAGGCACGATAATCAGATCGGCCACGGGCAGCAGCTTGCGCGCGGTATCGCTGAAACCGGGCGGGCAATCGATGATGATGCGGTCATAGCGTTGCTTGAACGTCAGGAACAACCGGGTAAGGCGCTGCTGCTGCGCCAAATAAACGAAAAGATTGTCGGTGCGCCGCATCTCTTCTTCGGGAACGAGAACATCTAGTCCCACAATCTTGCTTGGCAAAATATGCAAATGTATGTCTGCGGTGCCATGCATGAGTTTCGCAGCATCAAGCCGGGATTGTTTTTCGCTATCGACCAGGATCGCGGAGCTGTCTGCCTGTCCATCTAGATCCCAAAGCAAGGTGCGATTGCCGGCGTTAGCCGATTCCCAGGCGAGATTGACCGCAAACGTCGTTTTTCCAACACCCCCTTTTGGGTTATAAATCGCGATCGACGCCAACAGACCCCCCATTTGACGACTAGAGTTATAAGGTATTAGCGATTGCGCGACAAGTTGTGCAACTGCATCTTTTCACGTGTCCCGATGTAGGACCTCCAGCAACCAGACCGGCATATCCCATGCCCGGGGGCAATTCTGACGCTTGAAACGCGAAAGCCTTCATGATGCGAGCGCTCCGGGGTCATGGTTGGGGCGCTTTGGCGTGAGACCTGCAGTGCGCCATTGCGGCGAAATTCATCAGACCCAAAAGAAGAACGCCGCCGAACGTTCACCAGAAGACAAAGCTGATCGCGGGCACCGCGCCTATCGCAACAACACTCGGCCATTTCCACGCCCCAAGATAGTCCAGAAAGCCGAGGGCACGGGTGTTGCCGACTGCCAGACGAAGACGCTTTGTGTAAATATAGACCCCGCTACCCGCCATCCCGACGAGGGCGAGTCCAAAAACGAACCAGATCAGCTTGGTGACAAGCCCCCCGAACGTACCGAAATGCAAAGGGTCAGCGGTATGTACAATGCGCTCACCCACGCCAGTCCTATGCGCGATACGGCTGCCGACCACGGAGTCTGTCGCGGGATTTATGAAAACCGCATTGGCCCGTTCTCGCACCAGCCAGGCTCGCCACTGGCCCTGAACGACCGCCGGATCACCAATTTCATAGGGCAAGTGGACAGCCGTGATGGCCAAGCCGGGCATTTTTCTGCGCGCTATCTCGGTCCAGCGCCGCACTTTTTCGCCCGAGATTTGTGTCACTGCGCGCTCTGTTTTTGCCACAGGCGGGGACGTGTTCCAGTCAACGCCAGCATGCTCGGCAAAGTACCAGATGGATGTGATGCCCATGACGGCTACAAACCAGAGTGACCACAGGCCGACAAGACGATGGATGTCACCCATTACGGTGCGTAAGTCCCTATGCCATCGCGGCATCCGGAAAAAACCTCGCCAGAATTTCTTGTAGCTGATCAACCCGGTTACAAGCGACAGGATCAGGACGAACCCCAGCGAGGTGACGATATATATCGGGATATGGCCGGGCGCGAACAGGTAATAATGTAGCGCACGCGTCGCGTCCTGAAAGCTTCGGCCGTATTCATGACCTTTGACTCTGGACGTGCCCGGATCAACATAGATGGTGAAGTCTACGCCCTTGGCATCGGTCGCAGACACTGCCTTGGCAAAATAAGGCGCATCATTGCGCTCATACGAGCCGATACCGTTCAACCGCGCATCATGGTAGGCGATTTGGGCCGCATCCCACATCCGCCCCCAGTCTGCCTCTCCACTGAGACTGGAGGCGCGGACCTCGGGCTTGTAAAGCCATTCGATCTCGTGCGCGACCGTGGCGATGGTGCCTGTGAGACACACAAAGCCCAGAAACAGGCTGAGTTTTAGGCCGATGATCGAATGCAGCCAGTAGGACAGCGGCACCGCCTTGCGGCGTGCCTCCTTGCCTGTGGCCGCCCCGCCTGTGGCAACGTCGTTGTTAGAAACGGCCACTGACACCCAGGGTCACCCTCCGCCCCGGCGCTTCCATAAAGGTGAATCCGCCTTGGCCTTGCACCTGGTTGGCAACGCTGACGTACCGCTTATCGAACAGATTGTCGGCAGCGATATAGAACTCTGCTGACCCGAGACGGTAGCTGACGCTGCCGCTGGCGAGGGTTACGGCGTCGGTATCGATAAAGCCGATGGCCTGCTCGGTCGGAGAAAAGAACGATGAAGCACCATAATGCGTCATCTGGAAATTGACCTTTACAGGGTCGACCGGACTCCACTCGGCCCGTCCCGTTACGCGCAGAGGAACGGCGACGTCCGTGCCATAAGCAATAAAGCGGCCCAGATCCTCATTGAAAACCCGCCCGCGCTGCACGGTAAACACGCCGGAGAGCGTGAAATTCTCAGTCGCGCGCCAGCTGGCATTTGCTTCAAAGCCGCGAAAGCGTTCGGGCACACGCAGCGGGATCAATGGGCAGAAGATTTCGCCGGCGCAGCTCGGATCGGGCTGAATTTGCGAGGATGACGCCGACCGCGAATGGTAAAGTGCCATGCCGAAATTGACTGGATCGACATCACCTCTGATACCGATCTCATATTGATCAGAGCTTGCCGGTTCCACCGAGATCAAGGACGGATCAAGTGCGCCGCGTGCGGCCCGTCCAAGTTGTGTCAGCTCGGCGCCCTGGCTGAAGCTGGCATACAGCTGGATAGCATCGGCCACTGCATACACAGCCCCAGCGTTCCACAGGTTCAGGCTAGATTTGCCAAATGCTCCAGGTGTGGCTGCGCGTGGCAGGGCAGGGTCGAAGCCCTCCTCTTCGATTGCGCCTCGATACCATTCTCGGCGCACGCCTCCGGTCAAGGTCAGGCGTCCCAGGCCCAGCTCGACCTGAACGAACGGGGCATAGGTGTTGAGGTAGAAGGCGGGAGTGACATAGCCGGTAACACGTTCCCCATCGGCTGGATCGACGTTGAATCGCAGAAAGTCGTTGCGAGTGAAGTCGAAGCCATAGGTTGTCTTGAAGCTGCCTGATCCCAACAGATAGGATCTGGTCAGCGCCGACCGAAAACCAAAACGGCTGTTTTCTCGGTTCGAAGCGAAAAAGTCGTTGCCGAAATCCGCCGAGAAAAAGTTATCGCGCTGCTTGATTGACTGATCCTGGTAAAACAGGCTGAAGGTGACATCATGAGCGAGCAGCGCGGGGTGGTGATAACTCAATGCCATAGTGACGTTACGGTCGCGGCCCTGTCCAACTTGCGGGTGCGGCGCCACTTCGACGATACGAGATAGGCCGGTGACCGGGTCGATGGTGCCGTCGGGAAAAAATTGCGGGCCGACATCTTCATTGTGGAACGTGCCGGTGAAGCGCAGGTCTTGCCCTGCTCCAAGGTCAAGCCCGAACGATGTCAGCACATCAATCGCCTCAAAGTCAGCAGACAGCACCGGCAAACCTGAAGCGCTGCGGACCCTGCCGCCATCGGTATAGGCAGCGCCGACGTAATAATCGAATGCCCCGACCTTTTGCCCGACGCCAGCATATAGATCGGTCGTAAACGTGTTGCGTGACTCTTGCGTGTTGAAGCTGGTCTGAAGAGTTGCATCAATCTCCAGCGCCTCGCTCTTGGCACGGCGTGTGATCAAATTGATAATCCCGCCAGGGGCTCCCGATCCGTAAAGAGCGGTGCCACCGCGCACCACCTCAACCCGCTCGACCGAAAAAGGCGAAATAGTAAATGGTCCGGTGCATGAGCCTGGACGCAAGTCCTCATTTACAGGTACGCCGTTAATCTGAAACGATGCTGCTCGGCCACGGATAGCGCTGCTGCAGCTGCCACGCACTTCGCTATCCTGGACACTCAGGCCCGGCACAATGAATTCCAGCCCAGAGAGGATATTGCGGTTCTGACGAAGTTGTGCGTTGACCGCCTCTTCGTCAACGACCGATACTGAGATGGGGAGTTGCTCGATCGCCGACCCCGAGCGAGTTGCTGTTACGACGATTTCCGTCTGATCGGTCGGTTGGACGATTCTCTGCGCGTCTGTGGCATCGTCCTGACTTTGCGCCATTATTGTTGCGGCGATTAGACTGATAGTTGCTGTTGAATGCATCTGCGCTCCCTTTCGGGAACGCGATAAAGGTTTTGAGACGCATTCTCAATAGCAAAAAGTCGGCGCTAACGTGCAACGCGCCCAGATGCAGAATATGTGACGCGCTATCCGCTAAACTGCCGTGCCGCTAACAAGGCAAGTTTGCGGTGACTGATAAAAACGCGCTGGCCCGCGATCCTATCTGGATCAGTTCACCGGTGCCGAGGCAGACCCGTCAATACGTTAACGCCCGATTCCGGGTCACATATCCGTGTGAGCCCTGGCGCATCGGAATCAGATTTTGGCCCCAACTTGTTGTTCAGCCCGGACAATCAAACTGCGATCGATCGTGACCTGAGTCCTGACGTTGGTTCACGTTTGAGCGGAGTTTGTCCCCGCTGGACCCAACAACCGAACGGGAAATTCATCAACGATCATGCGAACCAGAACGCTACAACTGTAACGCCAAAGGTCGTTAAAGCTAATGTGGCCACGAGCATGGATACAAGTTCGCGTCGTTCGCCAATCTCGCCGCCCCGCGCATTCAGCGCTGCAATGGAATCTGCGGCTTCCAGGTCCTTTGGAATTTCAAGCTGAGGCTCGGTGTCGACTACGCCATCAACTTTGCTGAAGCACAATCGCTCGCAGTCAGGCTGATCGTGGAACCGTAACGGTAAGATCCACAGTCGATAACAGGAAGAATGCTCGGCAAACCCGGACAACACACGGGGCGGCTATCTTGTCACCGGCGCGCATCGCGCCAGAGTGACGTGCGCGGCGGACTGACGGATATCGCGCTTTGGAAACTGGGACGCAACGTGATTGCAGGGGCATATACCGTGCAGTATATGCCCCCCTGAACTTGGGCATGCGGTATTCAATGCTGAGTACGAACCTCAGTGCCAAAGTTTGGCCCATTCGGCTTCGTTTTTCTGGCATTCAAGCTATGCCGCACCCGCTGGGCCAATGCATTGCGGGAGTATGGCTTACTGAGAAGATCGATCCCACTATCCAGCCGACCGCCATGGATGATCCCGGTTTCAGTATATCCGGACGTAAACAATATGGAGATGTCAGGCAGGATTTCAGCTGCGCGTTTCGCTAAATCGCGGCTGCGCACCTTTCCCGGCATGATGACATCGGTGAACAAAAGGTCTACTGCAGCGCCGCTTTCGAGGATCGCGAGTCCAGCTTCGGCGTCGCGTGCAAGAAGCACCCGATAGCCCAGTTCGCGCAAAAGACCGTTGACGGTCGCGCGAACGGCGTCATCATCCTCGACCACCAGGACAGTCTCCTCTCCGCCAACGACGTCTTCTGTCAGGGGACCCATCATTTCAGCCGGCTGAAGATGCGATCTGGGCAAATAGAGCGTGAAGGTTGTGCCGACGCCTTCTTCACTGTGGACCGTAACGTGTCCGTTCGATTGCTTCATCAGCCCGTAGACCATGCTGAGGCCCAGACCCGTTCCTTGGCCAAGCTCCTTGGTCGTGAAGAACGGTTCGAAAATTCTCTCCCGCACCTCCGGAGACATGCCGCAGCCGGTATCGGAGACCGTCAGCATCACATAATCCCCTGCGGCAAGCTCGTTCGATGCGTTCTCATCGAACGTTGCGTTCTCAAGCGCGATCACCAGTTCACCACCATCCACCATCGCGTCACGCGCGTTGATTGCGAGGTTAAGAACTGCATTTTCGAATTGCGCCGCATCAACAAAGCAATCCCAGATGCCGTCAGGGCAGAACACTTGAAGATCGATTTGTCCACTGAGCAGGCGGCGCAGCATCTCCTCCAGCCCTGTCAACAATAACGTGAGGTTACATGGCCGAGGATTGAGTGGCTGTTTGCGACTGAACGCGAGTAGCTGCTGTGCCAGCTTTGCGCCTCGCTCGGTGGCCGTCATCGCCAGTTCGATCCGCTGCGATGCGCGGAGGTTACCTGCCACATCACGCGCAATCAATTCAAGATTTCCGCCAACGACCTGAAGCAAATTGTTGAAATCGTGGGCAACTCCGCCAGTCAGCTTTCCAATCGCTTCCATTTTCTGAGCATGGCGCAATTTTGCTTCTGCATCATCGCGCTCAGCCAACGCTTGTTCAATCCGGGCTTCGAGTTCCGTATTAAAATGATCACGGGCACGTTTCGCCTCTATCTCCTCAGCTATGTTCCGGGCCTCGATGACGGTTCCCACCGTCATGGCGGAGGCGTCTCTTATCGGGCTTGCAGAATAGAAAACGGGATAGAAGCTGCCATCTTTATGAATGAATATTTCCTGGCCCTGAACATTATCCCCAGTTGGGAAGGCCCGATCGATCGAGCACTCATGTATCGGGAACGGCTTGCCATCAGGATAGGTGTGATGGATGACATCGTGGAGTAGCCGGCCCTGGGTCTCGGCCAAGCTGAAACCTGTGAGTTGCTCGGCGGCGTCATTCATGTAAACGCATTCCTGACGTTCATTCATCAAGAACATTGCCATGGTCGTATTGCTCAGAACTGAGTTGAGCCTTTCCGTCGTGTCACGCAACTCGCAAAGCGTCGCATCACGCTCGGTTGTATCCTCAATCGCTGCAAAAAATACTGGGCGCTCGCGGTCACGTAGAAGCTGCAGCCTCACCGTGACATTATAGTCGCTGCCGTCCTTGCGGCGATGAATTGTCCCGAAGGTCAAGATAGTCTGGCTACCGTGGCGCAAGGGTGCCACTAAGGACTGGAACTGTTCCGCCGTGAATTGCGGCTTGATGTCTACCGGTGTCAAGTCACGCAGCTCGTCCATTGTATAGCCGAGATTCTCCCTGGCGCCTCGATTGACGAGAATGAACCTGAACGTTTCTGCGTCGAAAACGAACACCTCACTGGCCGCATCCTCCACGATCCTGCCAAGCCGCTCGGCACTCGATCCAAACTGCAGTCGCTCAAGCTCTGCACCTGCCCGGCCCGCAAACAGTTCCAGCGTTAATGCAGACCCTTCGCTGTCCTGGATTGGCTGGTCATTCAGCACAGCGAGCAAGCCGATCAGTTGACCATCGCTCGCATGCAGTGGCGCGCCTATATAGCTTTCCGCCCCCATCTGGACGAGAAGCCGATCATCCGGGAACAACGCCTGAATATCACTGGGGTAGACGCAGACCTGGTCCTGGACGACATTTCCGCAGGGGGTGCCTGCCAATTCATAGCTGAAATTGGGTTGGCGGCTCCCGTCGGCCCAAAAAGCGTAGGTGTGCGCGCAGCGGATGGAGCCTGGGTCAATCTGGCATAGCATGACCCAGCGCACGCCGAGCGCCTCGGCGAGAACCGCCACGGCTTCCTCAACAAAGTCACGGCCGACCATCCGTGAACAGTCCACCATCAGCTTTTGCAGCTGGTGCTTGCGTTCGCGCTGGGTTGCATTGATGACGGTGACCCAGCGCATGGTGATGTCCTGAAACTCTTGATCAGGCGTCGAAATCCGAAGTTCGGCATCAAATGTCGTGCCAGATGCAGTTACGGCCTGCGCCACAACAGAGACAATAGTGCCCGAAGCGACTGGACATGCGCGTGTGGCAGCTTGTAAATCCCGATCAATTGAGGGGATCAGACGATCAAATGGCAGGTTCAAAACATCGTTTCGGCAATAGCCGAAGAGCGCTGCAGCGGCAGCGTTGCAATGCCGGACATACCCTGTTGTGCTGACGCCTATAATTGCATCCCTGCAATTATCGAGCGCAGTGGGTGACAATCGTTCCAGCTGAAGATGACGATCGCTCATTGTTCCCGTTTTGAGACTGACCAACGTTGGATTCATTTGATTTGCTTTGCATCGATTAAAGAGGGCGCTTCCGTTGCGGATCTCCCACGATAATGGAGAATCTTGTTCAATCTTTGGCATTCACGTACCGCTAACCTGTATCACGCGAGTGCTAGAACAGGCTTACGTGACAAACGCAGCTAGGTTCCCTTTTACCGATGACGTTAAGCAGGCGTTAACCAGCCAGCTTGTCCTGGCGGACCTTGACAGTGACCACCAGACCGGATTCTTGCCAATCGTAATGCAAATCCCCGCCAAGCTGGTTGGTGACACTGCGCCGAACGAGCCTGCTGCCAAAACCGGTCAGCTCGGGACGATTAGACACCGGGGGGCCCCCGGTTTCGGCCCAGATCAATTCCAGAAACTCGTCATCTTGCTTGCTCGATATGTCGAGGAAGCCCGTCTCACACGATAACGCGCCATATTTCACTGAATTGGTTGCCAGCTCGTGCACAACCATCGCGAAACTGGTTGCAGTCCGCTCTCCGACACCCATTCGCGGCACCGACACACGAATGCGGCCAGAAAATGCAGAGGTTGAATCATAGGGTGCCAGCAGAACGGACAGCAGGTCACCCAGCAGCGCAGCCTTGCCCTGCTGCCCGGGTAATGGTCGGACAATGTCATGTGCGCGACCCAGGGAGGTGAGCCGTTGCGTCAGTTCGCCTGCCATTTCCGCGACTGACGATGCGCTGCGCGCAGTAATCTCGGTTAATCCGGTGGCGATGGACAGCAGATTTTTAACCCGGTGGCTCATTTCGCCCGCAAGAAGTTCGCTGCCTTCTTCAGCCTGCTTACGACCCGTCACGTCAAGAAAAATACCAAACATGACGCGGTCCACGATTCCTGCATCGGCACCACGGCCACGTGCCGAGATCCAGCGAATTTCCTCTTTGTCGATGATCCGAAAGTCGATTTCATAAAGTCCGCTGACTGAGCGTGTTGCCGTGAAAGCTGCTCTCACGCGGTCACGATCAGCCGGATGGATATGCACCGACAGCTCTTCAAAACACACAGAAGGCGCCCACGTCATACCCCAAAGCTGGAAACCGATCCGGTCCATGTTGAAGCGATCACTGTCGACATTCCACGACCATAAAGCCACACACGCAGCCTCGATGGCCAAGCGGAGGTGCTCTTCTCGCCATACGTCGATTTCCTGATGTTTTGTGGCCACTCGCTCATCCCCAACTTGATGCAAATAACCGCACGGGCATGCCGTCGGTGCCTGGCCGTTGTCAACGGCGAGAATTATCATGTGTTTATTACGAATAAAAATTTATGATGCTGGCTGATACGGGTTGATTTGAGCCGTGCGATTTCTCCCAGAGGCGCAACAGATGAGCGGGAACGAACTGGGCCCAGCACCAGTGTATCGAGCCGATGGATGACTGTTGCGGCGATGCTGATCGCGTACATAAAGGTTCAGGCGCAGCGTTCGATGCGGGTGTGGATGCGGCGCTGGCAGGCCAGCCAGCTATCAAAGTGACAAGATTGCTGATATCATGATTACGCGCATTTCGATGTGCGAAACGAATACTTATCATTTGCGACTCTGGGGGGGCATCAAATGGCAAGCATAATTGTAAATCCGCAGAGGACGATGCGAAGCGACGAAAGCTTCTTTTTGCGGGCAGCGATCGCAATGGCATTGGTGATCGCTGCGGGATTTTCGTTACAGTTGGCGGCGGGACGCTCAAGCTTTTCCGCACCGTTGCTGGTTCATGCACATGCCATCGTGTTTATGGGCTGGATGGTGATTTTCTTGCTACAGAACGTTTTCGCGATCACCGCAAACGCCGCAATGCATCGCCGTCTTGGCTGGATCGCTACTGGCTGGGTTGTTGCAATGGTGGCCCTGGGAGGAATGGTCACGACAGCAATAGCGCGTCGCGGCGAGGTTGTGTTTTTCTTTCAACCCCAGCATTTCATCGTCTTCGGTTTCGTAGGACTTTTGTTCTTTGCCGGCCTGACAATCGCGGCGATCGCAATGCGGCGCCGCACCGACTGGCACAGGCGTTTGCATTTGTGCGCGACATCGATGCTGCTCTCGCCCGGCATCGGTCGACTGCTTCCAATGCCGCTCCTCCAGCCATGGGCCTTCGAGGCCACCTTTGCAGCAGCGTTAATATTCCCGGCGATAGGCGTCATGTCTGATATCCGGCGGAATGGTCACGCTCATCCAGCCTGGCGCTGGGGAATCGGCTCAATGATTGTATCGCTGCTGCTGATAGAGGCCATATCCTTCGGCCCAATGGGTGGTGCAATCTACACTATGGTGACCGCCGGATCACCAGGGGCAGAAGTGCCAGCGCTTGAATTCGCACCGTCACCATTCAGTTAGCGGTTAAGATTGACGATACCGGCAACTATTCGATTCCCGGTGCGACCAAGCCCATGGCTTGCAACAATGCGGCTTGCGCAAGCATTGTGATCAGCCAGTAGCCACACGCGCTGGCGATCACGCTGATCCTCTCGCCACGAACGCTCAGCGTAACGACCAGCACCGGCAACACAAAGCCAATCCAGATGATGAAGGCGCTGCCAATCGCCATCGTCCACGGTTCAGCCTCGGACGGCGCCAGGATCAATGCGCCAGCCAGTATGGCCGTCAACCAGAACGTGGCAGGAATGGCCGCGAGCACGACGCGTTTTGAAATCTTGACCTTGCCTGATTTCGTCCAGACGAAGCCGATAACCAGGCCGAGCGCCGTAGCTGCCAGAATTGGGGTCAGGTTGAGCCATATGTAGATCATTCGCTGATTCCCCGTTAATCACCGCTGCGCATCCACTCATAATAAGCATATGGACAGGCGGCGGCGCTCATGTGTTCAGATTTTATGTTTTGAACAAGCGCGCTGAGCCCATTGCCATAATGCATGATCGCATCAATCCTGATCCGCAAAAAAATCTTGCTCCACCCGATTGACGTCGACGGCACGACTGGTGCCGACGCCAACGCAAAATCCGATCATCCACTCGGTGAACTGGGACCCGTCAATCACGATAACGCGTTGCTGCAGCCCGCTTGAACAGTCGATCACCGGTCTGACATTTTGCGGTCAGCCAAATCGCGCAGGCGCATCGGGACGATGCTAAACCGCTCTGTCCATGACATTGACTGGAGATGGAGATCGTCGCGACCCTGGAGTTCGATCGGCAAGCGCAGCAGTCGAGCGACGCCCGAGTGTACCGGATGAATCGCAGAAGCCATTGCTCGCAATGCAATTTTAGGCACGCAAATAACCCGGGCTTTGTATCCAGAAAGACGTTCATATTGAGCGACGATTTCTCGTTCAGTCAGGCTTTCTGGCCCACCAATCTCGATTGTTTCATTGACCAGATCGTTTCTGACACATGCAGCCACCACGACAGTGGCGACGTCTTCGACCGCGATCATGTTGCGGGACAAGCGTCCGTCGCCCAGCAAAACCACTGGCCTCTTTCGTATCACAGCCGACCCGATCAAATCATGGGCATAGAGGTCCATAAACGCGCTCGGCCGCAGGATTACATAGTCCAGACCTGATGCAATCAGGTGCTTTTCAGTTACCGCCTTCGCCCGCCAGAATTCCGCCGGGTGGTCATAGGATGCACCCAGTGCCGACAGATAGACAAACCGCGTGATGCCGCTGGCAGCGGCGGCATCGATCAAAGCGGCGTGACCTTGAACATCCGTTCGTAAAATTGAATGCCGTGATTTGCCGACAAGCCCATGCGCACAGCTTACAATCTTCGTGATCCCAGAGAGGGCTTCGACCATCCCAACGCCGGTAGCAATGTCCATCGCGACGACTTCAGTGCCAAGTTCTGCAAACCTGTGCGACTTGCCGATTGTTCTACAGGCTGCACGAAATGGAATTCCGCCCCGATTGAGCCGCTGCGCTACGGCCTGTCCCAGGCGTCCTGTTGCACCAACCAGCAAAATCATCTGCGGCCCCCTCGCATGTTCTGAATGTCCGCCGTCAGACCCATTTGACACAACGCGCGGCGTGGATGAGCGGCGTGCAAACTTTGTCGTGGGGTTGATACTATGCAGCGAGCTTGTGGTGTTGCAAGCGCCGACGCTCGATGCTCTGACCGAGCGGCAACTTTCTCAAGACGGAACAACCGGTCAGCCATGCAGAAGTCACCCGAAAGCCGCGCCAGTTGCGTTTCATCCCTGGCACGTCCGAGTGGAGGCGCACAACGTTTGGCTAAGGTGTTTGTAGAGGCATCGCGTTACAGCTGCTGGCGAACGCGAAAATTTTGGTTCCCGGTCACCGGGCGAGGACCTTACCTCGCCCGGTTGCATGGCAGTTTAGAACCTTACTGCGCCGATTGATCTGCTTGATCTGCCTGAGGCGCATCCTTCGCGGCCGATTTCAGTTGACCTGACGTCATCCCGGTGACCAAAATTTCGCCATTGCCGCTGAACTGGCTCGCCGGAATGGGCACAACCTTGTTGCCGACGTCAACCAGCACAGTCTCGACCGCGCCGCTCGATGTGGTCCTGACCCCCTGAACAAAGCCCAGAGTGCGACCACGCGCATTGGTAATTGGCATGCCGGGCAACGCGGTCAATCCTCCGTCGCCCGCTCCTGCCAGCGCGCCATTGCCAGCGGCGGACCCGCCAGCGCCATTGGCCGATGCAGCGCCGCTTCCGGCAGCACCTCCACCAGCAGAGCCAGCAAAATTGGCGGCCGATCCAATGCTGTCTGTCGCATGACCCGTAACCCCCCGAACGCGGCCAACCTTTTGCCCCGCCACATCGCGTGCAGTGCCGGCTGAATCGCGCGCACGGCCAATGCCGCCGCGTGCGATCGTCCCGGCCTGATCTGTACCAATCAGGTTTGCGTTGGCACCGCCGCTGGCACCACCTGATCCAGAGCCCGCCGCCGAACTGCCCGCGCTTTGTCCGAGCAGGCCAGTGCTGCCCGTGATGTTGCCGGTACCGCCGGCGTTGCCACCGCCATCGGCGGCAACGCGACCTTGACGGGAATCGACTTGTTTGCGGGCGCGCGCATCTCCGCTGGCGGTTCCGTTGGCTTCAACCGATTTGCGCTTGCGCTCGACGGTCGATCCCAGATCGCGCGCCGGGCGATCGAGGGAGCCACCCAAGGTTCCGCCGATGTTGCCACCAAGGTTGCCACCGAGGCCTCCGCCAAGTCCGCCTCCGCCCAGGAGCTGTGCCTGCGCAGGAACGCATGCCATGACAGCGACTGCGCAACCGATCATCCAAAAATGCTTCATGTCTGTGTCTCCTTCAGGTGCCGGACGTGCTCAAACACGATCCGATACGAAGGCAACGAGCGTGCGACGACAATCCATCCCGCAAGGCTCAAATTTTTTCAGCGCCCGCAGTCCGCGCAAACCAGACCGTGGCCAAACACCGGATCACGGCCCTTTTTGCCAAGATCGCGCGCTTCGGCGATAAGACTGTGTACAGCCGATGCACTCCGGCTTGGTGCTGCGACTGGATAAAGCTGTGCAAGCCGCCCGGCGACCAGCGGCGCTGCAAATGACGTTCCGCGAACGTTTACCTTTTTGCCGCTCTTGACCGATAGAGCAAGATTGCGACCAGGCGCTGCAAAGGCCACATGTTTACCGCGGCCCGCTTCGGGCAACACCCGGCCTGCCTGATCGACCCCGGTGACCGCGAGCACCCCGGACTGTGCCGCCGGATAAGCAGGTGCTGCTGCAGGGCCATCGTTGCCCACCGCTGCGACGATAAGCGCACCTTTTGCCTGCGCCCGCGCGATCGCTGCGCGCACCAGTGCGTTGTTCGGCCCCACCAGGCTGATGTTGATCACCGATGTCTGCTGGCTGATCAGCCACCCCAGTGCGCGTGCGATTGATGATGCAGTACCGCCTGCGGGGTCGTCACCGTACACATCTGCAGCATATAATGAGCTGCCGGGACCAGACACGCTGAGCGCCAGCGAAGCGACTGCTGTGCCATGACCACCGGCTCGGGGTGCGCCGCGCGCAAAGCCCTTCTGCACCACACGCGCGTTGTGCCCCGTCAGCTTGCCGACACCGCTGTCGATCAGGCCAAGGCGGGCGTTGGCCGACGCTGCAGATTGCGCCGAAACAATTGACGGTGTGGATGTCGCGAGGGGCGGAGCCAGACCACTGGCAAAATACAGGTTATCCGCGGAGATGTCTGCGTCGGGCAACAAGTTTGCCAACTTTTTCTGTGCTGCTCGCAGACTTTCGCCTTGTGGCAACGCAAATCGCGTGAACGACAGATCGAGCCCCTCAATCACCTCCTCGTCCAGCACGCGATAGCCGGCAGCCTCGGCTTTGGCGCGATGAGCAGGCGTAACGCCTGTTGCTAACAGTACACCGCGTAGCGCCGGCGCCTTTTGCGCATCGAATTCGACCCGGTCGCGGTTCTGTCGGACTATGCTGGTCAGCCGTTCAATCCGTGCAATCTGCAGTTGTTCGGCAATTTGCGCCGAAGTCAGGCGATCCAAATCGATATCGCGCAACAGTGGACCAGAGATGCTTTCCACCCCAATTCGTGTGTTGGGCAGCGCAGGGATGCCGATTTGCGGTGACGCAGCCACCGGCATGGTGGCGATTGCTGTGCCCAACAGCACCTTGCAAATTCCTGCCATCATCTGTCAATTCCCTCTTCGTGGGTGGTCACCTTGCGGCACTGCACTTTTTTGTGCTTGTGATGGATGAAACGTATGAACTGCCGCGTTTCATCCCCATGAACCAAAAGGCCCTCGCACCGGCAATCGATAAACCAAATGCCCCTTTGGAGCACATCAATGGCGTTTGAGCAGGATCTCGTTGCGCTTTTGCCGCGTCTGCGACGGTTCGCGCGGGGCTTGACTGGGCACCATGCCGATGCGGACGACTTGTGTCAGGCTGCAATAGAGCGAGCGTTAACCGCCCGTCAGCAGTGGCAGGTCGGTACACGACTGGATAGCTGGATGTATCGTATTACCCGTAACCTGTGGATAGATCGGCACCGCGCAGACGCACGGCGCGGATCAATGACCAGTATTGATGATTCTGCCGTGCAGATTGCCGACAACAGCCACCAGCGAATGGAAGCGCAGCTTGATTTCGGCGACGTGGATCGGGCGATGGCAACGTTGCCACCAGAACAGCGTGAGGCTGTCGTGCTGGTGCTGGTCGAGGGCTATAGTTACCGTGAGGCTGCGGACATCGCCTCAGTTCCGGTCGGCACATTGACCTCACGTCTCGGGCGCGGGCGTGAAGCGCTTGCGACCATGCTTGGAGAAGCCGCATGACCTTCGATTACGACATCATCATGGCCTATGTGGATGGCGAGCTTGATCTGGTCACCGCCAAACGTGTTGAGCGTGCGGCCTTAAAAGATAATGCATTGGCCGCCATGATCGCCGAGCAACGGGCATTGAAGGCGAAACTGGCAGCGCATTTTTATCCCGTGCTTGACGAAGCGTTACCCGCGCGGCTTATGCGCCCGCTGGAAAAAATCGACACCCGGCTTGCCTCGCCTGCTCGCAGCTTTCGCTGGTCAACCGTAACCGCAATGGCCGCTAGCCTTGCAATCGGGCTTTTGGTCGGTCCGCAGTTTTTTTCCCCATCAAGCGGCCCGCTCACGGTGCGCAGCGACACGCTCGTTGCTGATGGCACGCTTGCAAACGCGCTGGATACCCAGCTTGCATCAGCGCAACCAGAAAATGCCAAAATCCGCATCGGTCTGACATTTCAGGATAAGGCTGGTGCAGTCTGTCGCAGTTTTGACAGCGCGGCCATCGCTGGGGTGGCATGCCGACAGGAAAATGACTGGATCATTCAGCGAGCGATGGCAGGCTCGCCGCGTCCGGCTTATCGTCAGGCTGCTGCGGACAGCCTGATGGACGACATCGAAGCCATGATGGCTGGCGATATAGTTGACGCTGCCACGGAGCGCGTTTGGCGGGACAATAACTGGGCAGCGCGCGGCGCAGTGCATAATTAATCGGCGACCTTACGCATTGCCCCACCGAGGCTGGAAGCGTGGACATATGGCTAACATGACCGACACCTGACATTTCGCGCTGAACGGCAGCTGCCAGGTCAATGCATCACGCCAACTGACAATGTTTTTGACGGTCGATTTGTCGGTGCGCACCGATGGTGCAGCTACGCCGGACTTGCAGCCTTCATCCTGTAAAAAATCCCGCTTTCATCTTGTCCGGTAAGCTCGAGCACGCCGGTGACGACGATCATTTTGGACTCGTTGGTCGGGAACGGAATGTCGGCGTAGATTTCGATGAATTGGTTGGGGATCGCGTGAAAGTGAAATGGGCATCCGGGCGGGTAGGCAAGCAGCACGAAATGCTTTTGCCGTGCGCCGGTCTCGAGCGGCTTCATCCAGCCTGCGACCTTGATGCGCTTGCCTGCAAGCGACCTGACGGCCGGAGTGAACAGCGGTTTAGAGTACAGATAGCCGTCCTTGTCGGTGCGGGTTTGTTCCTTGGTCGCTTCCAGCACCGCCCACGATACGCCGCCCTTGGGCGTTGTTGCAGGCTTCCAAACATCTTGTACCGGTGCCTTTTTTGCCGCGCGCATCGCGCTCAAAACGCTCACCGGCCTGCCTGGAAAATTGCAGCAGCAGCACCAAAGTGGCAACCGCAATCGCCAGAAGCAGCGCAATCAAAATATAGTCTATCATGACAAGAGAGGGCGTTAATGATGCAGGTTGATAATTGGAAGGAAAGCATGAAACTTCCCGTCACAGTGCTGTCCGTTTTTTTGGGCGGGGGTAAAACCATGCGCTTGTTTGCGGTGGATATTATTGGCAAATATAAGTCATTGGTTGAATGAACTAGGGTCGAGACTCAATCACAGCCAGAACGCGATGGCGGCAGCGAGGCTCACGGCTGACAGGAAGTTGCGCGCGAGCTTGTCGTAGCGGGTAGCCACGCGGCGGAAGTCCTTGAGGCGGCAGAACATGGCCTCGACCCGCCACCGGTCTTTGTAGCGGCGCTCATCATACTGGATGGGGCGCTTGCGATTGCGGCGACCGGGGATCACGGGGATCGTGCCTTGGTCACGCAGCGCGGCC
>NZ_JBGTFM010000163.1:0-5377 GCF_041747255.1 Blastomonas sp.
CATGACGCGTAAAAAAAGACTGGCCATGCCATCGAGCAAGATCGACCCGACGTCCTGAAGCAGCGTCATGAATGGTTCGAGGGCCAGATCGATCTGGAACCTGAGCGCCTCGTGTTCATAGACGAGACCTGGACCGCTACCAACATGACCCGCAGTCATGGCCGCTGCCTGAAGGGTGAGCGGCTGCGCATGGGCTTTCCCCACGGTCATCGCAAAACCACCACACTGGTTGCAGGCCTGCGCATGACCGGCATGATCGCGCCGATGGTGCTCGATGGCCCGATCAACGGGGACTGGTTCGAAGCCTATGTGACCAAGGTGCTGGTGCCAGAGCTGCAGCCGGGCGACGTTGTGATCATGGACAACCTGTCCAGCCACAAGCGCGCTTCGGTCCGTGACCGGATCGAGGCGGCGGGCGCAACGTTGCGCTTCCTGCCGCCCTATAGCCCAGACTTTAACCCTATCGAAAAGGCCTTCTCCCGCCTCAAGGCCATGCTCCGCAAAGTCGGTGAGCGAACCGTCAGCGGCCTGTGGGATCTCATCGGCAGGCTCGTCGATATCTTCCAGCCCAGCGAATGCGCCAACTACTTCAGCTCTTGCGGGTATGACCCGGAATGATCGAAAACCGCTCTAGAACAACAATGCTCAATCGTACACTGAAGTCGAATACTATATCGACAGTTCGGCTTCGCGCGCCCCTTCCAGTTTTTTTCTTGTCCCAAGCAACTTTTACAAAAGCGAACGTGCAGCCTCTCTTGATACTCGCAACACGATGCCAGCTTGTCTCGAGCGGACCCTCGCGTAGATAAACCGCACTACATGACCAAGGGTGCGGCATATCCTGTGAGTTCAAGATAGCCCCTACCGCCTTCGGTGCGAACCAAACCTTCCCAATAGACCGGCAGTCCGCTTGAACGCGCATCAAGCTCCTGATCGGCAAACATGGGGGTAAGCGTCAGGCGCTTTTTGCCTTCAGGCAGTCTGACCGTCACAATCTGAGCCACCGGATAGGTTGCCCCAGTACGCTTCGATCGCCACGTATGCGTTGGCGTGAAATCCACATCACCGGGTTTGAGTGTCACCGTGGTTCCGTCTGCTCGCCTGAACGTGCCACCGGCCCAAATATTTCGTCCCTTTGCACCGCGGATGCGGAATGCCATGAGCGCAGCCCCGTCGTCAAAGTTCAGCCCCGTCCAGTCCCAGCCGATAGCGGCCCCGCCAAGGAAGCGCGACGACCATTCCCGGTCGAGCCAACTGCGCCCAGTAACGGTTTCGGTCGAGGTGCCGCGCGTGATCGTCCCTGTCGTCTCCAATTGTGGCAGTGAATAATAATAGCTGGCAGATTGAGGGGCGGGACCCTTGCGGCTGTAGCCGCCTTTGCCTTGCAGCAGCGGTCGCTGCGTGGGCGTGAATTTGAGGTCGAGCGCAAACCCCCGCGCTACAATCCGCGCAGCAAAGCGGCCATCGGCCAACCGGACCAAACGCCAATCCTTGATGCGAACGTCAGCGTCACCCATCCGGGCCCCTGCAATGCCGAAACCGCTGCGCGCCGCGCGCTGGTCATGCAGCAGTTTACCGATGGCAGGATCAGACACGGCGGCATGGGCAAAAAGCACTTGCCGCGCCGCAAATTTGCTGGGGTTGGCTGTGTCAACGCGCGGCCGCGTGCGAAAGAAGGTGACCTGGAAACCCAGATCCTTGCCATTGCGGGTTTTGACCGTCCCCGTCACATACCACCATTCCGTGCGGAAATCCGGATGCGCGCCGTGATCTGCAGGAAAGGAAAATACGCGGCCGGGTTTGACGTCCGGATAGGAAAATGCCAAAGTTTGCGCGGTGCTGGCGGTGGTGAGCGCCAAGGCCGCGAGGCTGAGCGATAGTGCGCGGGTCACCAATCTGCCCTCACCGCGCGAACCGCATCCATCGATACGGCCCGTCGCCCTGCGAGCATCGCGGTGATCGCCGATGCCACGACCAGCGCGGTTATCACCGACAGCATCAAAGGCACGGGCAGACGCGTTGTCATCGTCCAGTTGAACGATTGGGGATTAATCACGTGGATCAGCACCTGGCTGATGGCGACGCCCAGCGTCACGCCGACCAGTCCGCCAACCGCGCCAAGCAGGGCGCCTTCGATCCCCAGCATTGCGACTATCTGACCGCGCCCGACGCCAATGTGGCGCAACATGCCAAATTCGCGGGTCCGTGCGCTGGCTTGCGCCGATGCCGTGGTGGCCACGCCAGCCAATCCGACGAGGATGGCAATCGCTTCAAGCACATACGTAATTGCAAAGCTGCGGTCGAATACCGAAAGCGCTAAGGTGCGCAGGCTTGCCGGTTCAGCCATGGTCAGGCGCGACTTCAGGTTTGGCGGTGCTGCGGCGCTTATCGCCCGCTTGATGGCTGCGATATCCGCGCCGGGTTTGAGCAGCACCAGAGCATCATCGCGCACGTCGTCTCCTGTAAGCCTGCTGTACTCCCGGGCATCGATAACCATTGCGCCCTGCATCCTCGAATAATCGCGCCATATGCCCGCGACCGCAAAACGTGCGCCATTGCCGATCGGCAGGCCGATCGTATCGCCGGGCTTGACCGCCAGAATACGGGCCGCAGGTTCGGAGAGCCAGACCGCGATGATGCCTGTTGGCGGCATGATTTCCTCCCCAAGCAGCTCCAGCGCCGCATCACCCCTGCCTACCGGACGGGCGATCAAGCTCATCGGAGGTTCGGTGGGATCGAGTACGATTGGCACTTGCCGACTGAATGACACTGAAGCGATGCCCGGGATCGCTGCCAACCGGGCCTGCGATGCTGGATCGAACCCGCCCCAGCCCGGTTCCGACCGGATGTAAAGATCGCCCGACAAAATGTCGCCCAGCCATTGATCGACCGCGCCGCGAAAACTCGTCACCATAACTGCCATGGCGATCATCAGGGCCGTACTCGCCACGATACCGCACAGCGCGGTGGCGGCAGCGCCCGGCGCGCCGTGCAGATGCTGGATTGCCAATTCGATGGGCACATTGCGGCGCGAGCCGCGTGCCAGCGGAGCGAGCAGTGACCGTGCAAGCCATGGCATCGCGATGATGCCCGCAGCCAACAACAGCGCAACCGATAGGTAACCGAACAGCGGCAGCCCTCCGACCGCAGGCAGAAACGCGGCACCAATCCCTGCGGCAAGCAGCATCAGCGGCAACCCGCCCGCCATGGGGGCACGCGGATCAATGCCATCCCCGACATTTTTGAGCGCGACGGCAGGGGCGGCGCGTGCACCTTGCAACGCAGGTATCAGGCTCCCTCCTACCGCCGCGACAACGCCCAGAACGAAAAACCCGGCAGCTGCCAGAGGCGCAAAGATGAGTGCGGGCGGCGCCCCATCGAAAACCCCGCTCCCTAAGTCTCCCCCAAGGATCTTGAGCGCGCCCGCCGCAAGACCGAAGCCCAGGAGCAGACCCAAGGTAGCGCCAATCAACCCGGCCAGCGCGCCTTCGGTTGTCACCAATGCAACGATCCCGCTGCGGCGCATGCCAAGCGTGCGAAGCAGCGCGAAACTCTGCAGGCGCCGGGAGACCGAGAGGGATTGTGTCGAGTAAACCAGGAACGTGCCAGTAAACAGAGCAACGAGCGCAAGCATGGTAAGGTTGACGCGGTAGGCGCGCGATAACCCGTCGCTTTGTTGCGCGTCGTCATCCTTGTCGCTGATAACAGCACCTGCCGGGATCAGGGGCAGCAGCCGCACACGGACATCGGCTGCCTGCGCATCGGGGGCCAGTTTGAGGTCGATCCGGTCGATCTTGCCAAGCCGCCCAAACAGCCACTGCGCGACGGCAATATCGATCATGCCGACGCGTCGCCCTTCGGCCACTGCAGGCAGCAAGCCGCATACTGTCATCGGCTGGGCCTTGCCATTGGCGTTGATCGTCACTCGGTCGCCTATGCGCAACTTTGCAGCCATCAGCGCAGCACGTGACAGGAACAGCGCGTCACCGGCGAATAATTCATCGCCATTGCCGCCCGGTCCGCTGGCGGGTGCGCCGATCAGACTGGGTGTCACCTCGGCTGCGCGGATGATATCCAGCCCGAGCAACGTGAACGGTTCGCCGATGCCCGACACGGCTTTGAGCACAACCACCGGGCTTGCATCGGCGACACCTTCAACCTGCAGAACCTTCGCATACAGCGCCTCGTCAAAGCCAAGGCGGCTCGCCGCTTCGACTTTCAGGTCAGCGGCACCGTTCACCGTGTTCACCGCCTGACCAAATGCCGCGAGCGCTGACCCGTTGATCAAATGCACCGCAAAACCCAGCGCCACCCCGATCGCAATCGCCAACACGGCAACAGCGATCCGTCCGGGATGCTGCCGCGCCTCGCCGGTGATCAACCACACAAGCGCCCGGGTCGGCTGGCTAGCCATTGGCGGGGGCAAGCCCGTTCGCGGTCAACACCAGCGTCCGGTCGGCAATGGCTGCCGCCGCTGCCGAGTGTGTCACCAGCAAGCCTGCCGATCCTGAATTTCGCGTCGAATCCGCAAACAGTTGCAAGATGCGTGCAGCCGTTTCGGTATCGAGGTTGCCCGTCGGTTCGTCGGCCAGGATCAACGCCGGTTGATGGATGAGTGCACGTGCAATCGCGATGCGTTGCAATTCCCCCCCTGAAAGATCGCGCGCATAATAATCCCCCCGGCTGCCAAGGCCCACCATGTGCAGCATCGCGTCGGCGCGGCTTGCGATCTCGCGCTTGTCGCAGGCCGACAGCGCGAGCGGCAGCGCTACGTTTTTGCGCAGCGTTAAATAAGGCAGGATATGAAATGCCTGAAATACAAAGCCAATCCGCCGCCGGCGCAAGTCGGTGAGCCCGCGATCATCCAGCAAGCCCAGGTCTTCGCCGCCGACCAGGATCTGACCTTCATCATGGGCATCGAGCCCAGCAGCGATATTCAGCAATGTTGACTTGCCTGATCCTGACTCGCCTATGATGGCAACAAGCTCTCCCGTCTCAACGCTCAACGAGAGATTGCGAAACAACACGCGGCCGCCTGGAACGCTTTTGGTGAGCGCGCGCAATTCAAGCTGAGGAACCAACGCCGTGCTTTCTGTTCTAACAGGGACCAGCGCGGCATAACGTAGTGCCGCAGGGAAGCGTCTTTTGGCACCAAACTAAGCCTCTGGCCAGAACACGCTGTGTCAACTTTGTTCAGATTGTTATGAGTGCTGCCTTGGCGATGATCTCACCGCACACTCCAGGCTTCCGACAACTCCAGAGCACCCGCAAGCAAAGTGGCCCGATAACCATCGTTCAGCAGCCTGATCCACAATCCCAAGAGCGGTCGTCCGTTCGTTGCCGACAGAAGTCTCGATGAACGGCCAAAATTGGGACT
>NZ_JBGTFM010000164.1:0-2361 GCF_041747255.1 Blastomonas sp.
GAGGGCTGTTCCACCTCGGGCGCGATCTCGGGCGCGGTGGCGGTCGCGGCCTCACGCACCGGCGTCGGCGCGGCAGAGACCAGCGCGACCTCGTCAGTCAGCTGGACCGATATCGGATCGGTTGGCATGCGCAATTCAGGGCGGCTGGCGATGCCGAGCGACAAGACGGCGAACAGGCCGACATGGCCCACCACCGCAACCGACAATCCAAGGCGTTCAGCTTTTTCCATGCGCGTAAGAGGATTCAAGCCTTTCCGAAATCTAGGCCTATCGCCGTTCAGATGAACCGGTTGTGACCATCTGGATACGATTGAGCCCGGCGCGGTTCATCTCACCCATCACGAGCATCACCTGGCCATAGTCGAGCGTGCGGTCGGCGCGCAGCATGACCTGCGGGGCGCTGCCATCGTCGTTGCCGCGCTCGGTGCGCAGCGCGACCAACGCATCGGGCAATTGATCAAACGGCACCTGCGCATCGTCAATATAGGCGAGCCCCTCGGCGTTGAGCGAAATCTGGATCGGCTCCTTCTCCTGCTCCAGCGCGCTCGCCCGGCTGTCGGGCAGGTCAATCGGCACGCCTGCAACCAGCAAAGGCGCAGTGATCATGAAGATGATCAGCAGCACCAGCATCACATCGACAAACGGGGTGACGTTGATTTCTGACATCGGCGCGCGCGCGCGGCCCCGCCGCCTGCCGCCTGCACCGCCCGATGATCCCACCGACATGCCCATTACACCGCATCCTTTTCAAGCTCGCGGCTCAATTCGCCATGAAACGCATCGGAAAAGCGGAACAGCCGCCCCTCCAGCTTGTTCAGCCGGTGCGAAAAGCGGTTGTAGGCGATGACCGCCGGGATCGCAGCAAACAGCCCGATGGCGGTGGCGAACAGCGCCTCGGCAATGCCCGGCGCGACCACCGCGAGCGAGCTGTTCTGTTCGGCGGCAATCGCGCTGAAACTGCGCATGATGCCCCAGACTGTGCCGAACAGGCCGACGAACGGCGCGACCGAGCCGACCGTCGCGAGAAAATTCAGCCGGTCCGACAGCGTGTCGATCTGCTCGCCGACGGTTGATTGCATCGCGACCGCCAGCCGCTGGCGCGCGCCATCGCGGTCGGTGATCCGGCCCTTGGTGGTGCGACGCCACTCTGCGACGCCCGAGGCCAGAACGCGCGCGCTGGGCAGCTTTTCATGGCCACGCGCCTTGTAGAACGCATCGATATCACCGGCGGTCCAGAAATCCTTTTCGAACGCGTCATTGTCGCGCACCGTCCTGCCAATTTTCAGGCTGAAGCCGATGATGATCGTCCAGGTCCAGATGCTGGCGAGCGCGAGGCCTACCATCACCAGCTTGACGACCAGATCGGCCTCCATGAACAGTTTGAGCGGTGACAGGGTCACGGCATTGGGGGTCAGGCCAAGCGAGTCAATCATCGGGCGGTTTGGTCTTTCTGATCGAAATCGGGAACGAGTATGCGGGTGAAACCCTCTATCCAAGCGCGGGGCTGGCGAATTGGTTTGCCTTGCGGGTTGATAAAGGCGGCAGTCACCTCGCCTACGGCTAATGTCTCTAAAGGCTCCGCGCCAGATTGGCGAGCGCGGATGACTCGTTGATGAATATGGCAGGCCGCCGCGCGGATGCGTGTGACCTGGCTCATGATCACGAGATCATCTTCCAACTTTGCCGGGCGCATGAAGCGGATGTGCATATCGGCCACCGCATAAACGCCCTCGCCAGCAGCATGAATGGCACGCTGATCGATACCGAGGCATCGTAGCATGTCTGACCGGGCGCGTTCCATATAGCGCAAGTAGTTGGCGTGATAGACGATGCCCGAAAAGTCGGTGTCTTCAAAATAAACCCGGCACGCGAAATAGTGTGTGCTGCCGTCGAACCGGCCGGTGAATGGGGTGATGTCGGGCGGGATCATGGGCCAAGGATTTAGGGTCTTGGGGCGGATGATGGCAAGCCTTCGCGCCGCCTAAACATCAAACAGCCCCTCCTGCGACCCCTCCGGCGGGTTGAGCCCCAGATGCTTCCACCCGCGCGCATTGAGGCAGCGGCCGCGCGCGGTGCGGGCGATGAGGCCGAGCTGGATGAGATACGGCTCGATGACATCCTCGATCGTATCGCGCGGTTCAGAAAGCCCCGCCGCCAGCGTTTCCACCCCCACCGGGCCGCCGCGATAGATGTCCGCGATCATCATCAGATAGCGCCGATCCATCGCATCGAGGCCGAGCTTGTCGACCTCCAGCCGGGTCAGCGCCGCATCCGCGGCGGGGGCATCGACGCTGAGCGCGCCTGCGACATTGGCGAAATCACGCACCCGGCGCAGCAAGCGCCCGGCAACACGCGGGGTGC
>NZ_JBGTFM010000165.1:0-4025 GCF_041747255.1 Blastomonas sp.
GTTCGGTCGGGTCACCGCCGAGCAGCGGCGGCGATCCTTCGCTGCCCGACAGCCCTGCCGTCGCCGGGCCGACCGCGGTTGCGCACGCTGGTCCGCCGCCACCCAGCAGTACAGAAGAAAAGCAGGCAGAGCGCGAGCAGGAGGAAGCCAAGCAGGCTGCTGAAGAAGGCGCACGTGGCGAGGCAGCGCCGCGCCGCCCGATCATGCCGGCGGTCAACATCGTCAATACCCGCCGCCTGGGCGTGGAGCCGACCATCACCGAACCTGTGACCAGTGGTGGCAACCCCAATCTGCTTGATGTGCCTGTCACGGGCACCGATGGAGACCAGCCATGATCGTTATGCCATCAACTCTGCGGACATTTCTGATCCGCCCGGTGGTTGCCTCGCTGGCGTTGGCCGTCGCCTTGGCGGGCGGCGTGTCGGCCCCGGCGCTGGCCCAGAACACCGATGCCATCGCGCTGCGCGACAGCTTCCGCGTCGGCTCATCCGGGGTGCTGTGCACCGCGCAATATCGGCCGAACGATTCGCTGCTCAGCACAATGTTCGATCGCGGCTACCGGGTCGTGTGCCGCGATGCGGCAAGCCCGGTGGGCTCGCTCTATGTGCTGCGTGGTGGCGAGGGCGACCGGCTGGCAGCCTATCTGCAAGGCGCCTCGGCCCGGCTGACCTGTGGTGAGCGTCAGATTGCCGAGATCGACGATGTCGGCGGGGTCAGCCAGATCGAATGCCGCGATTCCAAGGCGTCGGTTGATTACCGCATCTATGCTGCGGTGCGCGGCAACACATTGTTCGTTGCCGAGGGCCTGAGCGGCTATGATTCTGCGCTGCGGCTGGGGCTTGCATCGCTGATCAGCGATCGTCCGACCACCGGCGCGGTTGATGTCGCCACCACCAGTGTCAGCGATCCGGCCGCCTTCGCGCGGATTCAGGCAGGCGTCCTCGACGAGGAATCGGCGCGAACCGAGGCCTATGTGCGCAACAACTACGGCGCCTATGCCGAATCATCCGAGTTTTTTGAGACTCTCGCGGGCCGTGAACAGGGCGGGTCTGAACGCACTGCTGAATTTCTGGCCAACCAGGCGCTTCAGCAATCGAACATGGGTGATTATGCCACCGCCGGGGCGCTGTTTGCCCGCGCGGCACGCACCGTCGCCTCCAACGATGGCGTGACCCAGCGTATGATCCGCAACTTCCGCGCCATCGATGCGCTCAACCAGCGCGATGCGAAGGCGGCGCTGGCGTTTCTTGACCAGTCGGTGACAGCATCGACTGAGCAGGCCGGCGAAACGCAGTTGGTGGAAGGCGAGATCACCCAGCTGCTTGCGGACCGGATCAACCGCGAGAACAACGGCGTCAAGCGCCTTGGCGGGATGGACAACCGGCTGACCGGTATCGAACGGGCGAGCATTCTTGACGGTCAGGCGCTGTTGCTGCGGGGCTCTGCGCTGCGGCTGACAGGTGAGCTGGAAACCGCTTTGCTCGCGCTGGAACAGGGGCTGGGCATGATCACTGCGGTGCGCGGCGGCAGAGTGACGTCTACCGGCTGGCTCCGCTCCGAAGTTGCCACGCAGCGTGCGCTGATCCAGGAAACGCGCGGCGACCTTAATGCAGCGCGCGCCGGGTTTACCGAGGCGCTGGACATCTACCGGCTTGATTATCCGCAGTCGCCGGGGCTGCTTGGCGCCAAGGCCCGGCTGGCATCGTTCCTCGCGCGACGCGGCGAGGCCGATGCCTCGATCACGCTCTATGACGAAATCGTCGCCGAAGCGGATTCGACACCGGGCGCACGCGCGGCGATGAAGGAGCTGCTTGCGCCTTATTTCGTGCAGCTCGCGGTCCGCGCTGATGGAGACCAGGCGACGGCTGCCAAGATGTTTAATGCCAGCCAGTTGCTGCAGCGTCCCGGGGTCGCGCAGACCCAGGCGGTGCTGGCACGCGAACTGTCAGAGGGCGATACCGAAGCATCGGCGTTGTTCCGCCTGACCGTGACCCGCACCCGCGACATCTCGCGTGTCAGCGCCGAGGTTGAACGTCTGAAGGCCCTGCCCGTGCCCACTGCGGACGATCAGGCGGCGCTTGCCCAGGCCATCGAGGCGCTCGACCAGCTGCAGCGCGACCAGACTGCGCTGCAATCGCGGCTTGGCCAGTATTCGCAGTATCGCGTACTGTCGCCGACGTCGGTGTCGCTGCCCGAGCTGCAGACACTGCTGCGCCCCGGCGAGGGTTATTACAAGATCAGCCTGGTGGGGGAACAGGTCTATGCCCAGCTGATCACCCCGGAACGGGTGCGGACCGTGAGCGTTGGCATGACCCGCAGCGAGCTGGACAAAACTGTCGCCAAGTTGCGCGATACAATTGTCGTCATCGAGAACGGACAGCCAACCAACTACCCGTTCGATGTCGTTGAGGCGAAGGTGCTGTACGATGCGCTGTTTCCGGGGCTGAAGGATGATCTCGCCGGGATCGAGCATATGGTCTACGAGCCCGATGGGGCGCTGCTGCAGCTGCCGCCCGGCCTGCTGGTCGAGGACCAGAAGGGCGTGACCGACTATCTTGAACGTTCGGCCGCGCTCGACGCTGATCCGTTCGACTTCACCGGCGTCGCCTGGTTCGGGCGCGACCGGCGATTCTCCATCGCGGTGTCGCCGCGCTCGTTCGCTGATGTGCGCACGATTGCCCCGGCACGCGGGAGCCAGGCCTATCTTGGCCTTGGCGAGAATGCACCGCCGCCCGAGCGCATCACGCTCGCATCGGGGCAGCGCGAGGCAAATTGCGACTGGCCGCTCGATACATGGCGTGATCCGATTTCGCCGGCTGAGCTTACTCTGGCGCGCTCGGTGCTCGGCCAGAACCGCGCGAGCGTGCTCACACAGGATGCATTCAGCGACACTGCGCTGCTGGGCCGCGATGATCTAGATCAGTACCGAATTCTGCATTTTGCGACGCACGGGCTGGTGACCGCGCCGCGCCCGGAATGCCCGGCGCGCCCCGCACTGGTGACATCGTTTGGCGATGCGAGCTCGGATGGACTGCTCAGCTTCAAGGAGATTTTCGATCTCAAGCTTGATGCTGATCTGGTGATCCTGTCGGCCTGCGATACCGCAGGGCTGGCGACCGTCTCGGCTTCGCGCGAGGCGGGGATCGAGACCGGCGGCAACTTTGCGCTCGATGGTCTGGTGCGCGCCTTTGTCGGCGCGGGTGCCCGTTCGGTGCTCGCCAGCCACTGGCCGGTGCCCGATGACTTCAACGCCACCGAAAATCTGATTTCCGCGCTGTTCAAGGCTGAGCAGGGCGTGGCGATGAATGCCTCGCTGGCAGCGGCGCAGCGTGCGGCGATGGATGATCCGCTGACATCGCACCCCTATTACTGGGCGGCGTTCATTTTGCTGGGCGATGGCACCAAGCCGCTGGTGCAATAGCCAGCGCGATGCGGTGGGCAGCAGCTGAAGATGTTGCGCGGCGCGACTTTTGTTGTCGCGCTGCGTCAGGTGATGCACGGCCATGCTGGTCAAAGTTCTGAAGAGTGCTTATCTACCCGGCTATGGGATTTTTAAGAGACATATCGCCGCTGCGCGCCCTTGCGGACATCAAGACCTTTTGGTTTGATCAACAGCCGCACAAATGGGCCTTTATCGGCTTGTCGCTGCTGGCCACCTCAACGATTTTTTTCGCTTTTGTGAGCGAATCCGGCTTTGAGCGCGAATGGAAGCGGCCCGAGATCATGTGGGTGACCAGTCTTGACCCCGGGCGCAGCGATGCGCAAATCGCTGAAGAGAACCGCGCAAATCAGGCGGTGCAGGACAAGATCCTGGCCGAACAGATTGCGCGTGATGAAGAGCGCAAAGCGCAATATCGCCGCCTTGCCGAACAGTTTGGCATGGACACCGAGTGAGCACAGCGCTCCGGTCTGATGCCGACTGTATGCGCGCGGCTGTTGCGCTGGCGTGGCGGGCGCGCGGGGTCTCGCGGCCTAATCCCGGGGTTGGCTGCTTGATAGTGTGCGATGGCCGGGTGGTCGGGCGT
>NZ_JBGTFM010000166.1:0-9302 GCF_041747255.1 Blastomonas sp.
CGGTGCTGATCAGCCAGCCATCGCCCTGCCGGGTCAGGCCCGTCACCTCGCAGCGGGTGCGGATGTCTGCCCCCCGGTCCGCCGCGTCGCGCGCATTGAGCACCACCAGCCGCGCATCATCCACCCAGCCATCTGAATAGGCAAAGGCGTGGGTGTATTGGGGTTTGAGCGGCGCGCCCGCCGGATGGTGCGCGAGCATGACGCTCTCAGCCGGGGGCAGGTGCTTGCGACCGCCGATATGGTCATACAGCCACAGGCCCAGCCGCAGCAGCCAGCGCGGACGCAGGCCGGGGCGGTGCGGCAGCACAAAGCGCAGCGGCCAGATGATATGCGGGGCAATGGCCCACAACACCTCGCGCTCGCTCAACGCCTCACGCACCAGTGCAAATTCATAATGTTCCAGATAGCGCAAACCGCCATGGATCAGCTTGGTCGAGGACGACGACGTGCCCTCGGCAAGGTCGCCGCGTTCGAGCAGCAGCACGCTGGCCCCGCGCCCGGCGGCGTCGCGTGCGATCCCGGTGCCATTGATGCCGCCGCCGATCACGGCAAGATCAAACATCGTGTCCATTACAGCGCCCAGTGCGCAAAGCCGAGCGCAACGCCGAGCGAGGCAATTGTGGCGGCCAGCACCGGCATCAGTGAGCGCCAGCCAAGCTCAAGCAGCAGATCGGTCCTGGTGCGCATGGCGGTGGCCGTGACCGCAAGCAGCAGCAGGGTCTTGGATGCAATCAAAGCGTTGGTCGCGGCTTCGGGCGGCAGGTCGATCAATGAATTGACCCCCACCAGCGTGAGGAACGCAAGAATGAAGCCCGGCAGCATCGGTACGCGCGTTGTCTTGCCTGTGGCGGCGATGGGCTGGGTTCGGGCGATCCATAACGCCGCCAGCGTCACCAGCGGTGCCAGCAGCGCGACGCGGGTCAGTTTTACAACGGTCGCCTGGGCGCCGGCCATGTCCGAAACGGCAAAGCCAGCCCCGATCGCCTGTGCCACATCATGGATCGAAGCCCCCACCAGAAAGCCCGCCTGCGCCTCGCTGAAGCCAAGCGCTTGTGTGAGCGCTGGATATGTGGTGAGCGCAATGGCACTGGCAGCGGCAAGGATGACAAGCGTCAGGGTAAATTGCGCTTGCTCGATACGCTCGCGTCCGATCACGCCATAAAGCGCCAGCGCTGCCGAAGCGCCGCAGATCGCGGTTGCGCCGCCAGCGAGCAGGCCAACCGAGCCGCTCTGCCCCGTCGCGCGCGCGGCCAGCAGCGCGGCGATGATCGCTGCCGACATGACCAGCGCAAGGCCAAGAAACGGCACGGCGCCCATCGCGCCGATCTGCATCAACGTCACCTGCAAGCCCAGCAGCACGATCCCGATCCTCAGGCCATGGCGCGAGGTGGCATCAAGCCCCTCATGCGTGCGCGGATCACCGGCAGAGAAGCTGAGCGCGAGGCCCAGCAGCAAGCCTGCCAGGATGATCGGCACACCATAATTCTGGCTGAGCCAGGCTGCGGCGGCGCTGGCAATCGCACAAATCGCAAAACCGGGTATATAGCGGGAAAGCGGTTTTCGCTCGGCTTGCGCAGGCGCTGTGTCAGCAAGCATGATCTCGCCGAACAGATCACCGGCATAAGCATCAAAATCGGGCCGCGCCTTGTCCGTCATGTCAGTCTGACCTTGCGCATATGGTACCGGAAAGCCCCTGTGCCCGATGTTCTGTCCTACGGTGTCAGAGTTCTAGACCCCGCTCCGCCCGAATGCAACCGCGACGCTCAGGCCGCCATCGCCAGAGCGCCTTCATCACGGCGGATGGTGGGCAATAGCCACTGGAACCACGCCAGCGCGATCAGATACGACAAAGCGGCAAAGATGAATAGCGGCACATAGCCGAACCCGGCATCGAGCACCCGGCCCGTCGTCAGACTGATGGCCACTCCGCCCATATTGCCCATGAATGCCCCGAACGCGGTCACTCGGCCGACCTTGGCATTGGGCACTACATCGGTGATTGTGGAGAAGATCGACAGTGAAAACCCCTGGTGCCCTGCCATCACCACGCCGATCATGATCGCGACCGGCCAGAATGAATCAAGCCCCAGCACCAGCGGCAGCGGCGCGGCGAGCAGCGCGGACACCAGCATCACTGTCTTGCGCACGCGGTTGACCGTCCAGCCGTTTTCCAGCAGCCGCGTCGAAGCCCAGCCGGCCAGCAACGCGCCAAGTCCCGATCCGGCAAAGGCAATCGCCAGCGGAATTGCCAGCTCCAGCGTCGTAAGGCCAAATTCCTTGCGGTAATAATCGGCCAGCCAGAAATTCATAAACCACCAGGTCATGTCGGACAGCGCCTTGGCCCCGACGATGCCCCAGGTCTTGCGATTCTTGAGGATTGGGCCGTAGCCCGGGGCGTCTCGATCCTCTGCCATCTGCGGCGTGTCGATGGTCCGCTGGTTCAGTTGGCTCAGCCCGCGCGCGAGCCAGGCCCATGCCAGCAGCGAGAGAAACCCGCCAATCCCGCCTGCGACCAAAGCGCCGCGCCAGCCGACGGCGAGCGCCAGCGCGGGGATCAGGAAAGGCATCGCAATCGTGCCTGCACCCGCCAGCATCGTGGCAAAGCCAAAGGCGAACGACCGCTGGTTTGGTGCAAACAGGGTCGCGACCGTCTTGATGGTGAGCGGGGTCTGGACCGCCTCGGTCACGCCAAGGCCCACCCTTGCGGCCACCACCTGCGTTGTCGTCACGGCCCAGCCATGCGCGATAGCGGCGATGCTCCACGCTGATGCGCCCACCTGCATCGAACGGTTCACCCCCAGCCGATCAACCAGCCAGCCGGTAAACAGAAACGCGAACGCTGCTGAAAATTGCGTGACGGCGGCCAAATCCCCGAAATCGCTGTCGCTCCAGCCGAAATCGTCCATCATGTCGGGCTTGAGGATGGCAATGATCGGGCGATCCATCGCGTTGAACACCCCCGCGATGCACAGGACCGTGAACAGCGACCAACGCAGGCGGCTGGACAGGGGCGAAGATTGTGCGGCCATGATTGGTTCCTAGCGATCAGAAAATTGGCAAGCCAGCCAGTACCGGATAAAGCGAGGGCCGCCAGATTGCTCTGGCGGCCCTCGTTTGATCATGCAACCGCAAGCCACAGCATTACATGCGGGCGCGCAGGCTGACCCCGAAATAACGGTCCGCATCGCGCGGGATCTGCAGCCGCTGACCGTTCGACACATTGAGCAGCACGTAGCTGTCATCCATGATGTTGCGGGCGTGGAACGTCAGGCGATATTTGTCTTCCACGTCCGAAAAGCCGATTGACGCGTTCCAGATGCCATAGGGAGCAATCCGCCCCTGTTCGCCCAGGTCGGAGAACTGACGGCCGACGTGGCGGAAGTCGCTATCGAGGTAGAACTTGATGCCGCCCAGATCCCGCTCATAGCTGCTGCCGAGGGTCCAGGTGAACTTGGGTGCCAGCGGCAGCTGGGTGCCGTTGCGGGCGTCCGGCGCGTTGGTCGCAGGGTTGGGGTTGAAGCGCTTGACCCGTGCATCGGCATAGGCACCGCTGGCGCGCAGCGTCAGCCCATCGACCGGCACCGCCAGCAGATCGATCTCGAAGCCTTCGCTTTTCACCGATCCGGCGTTGGTGAGGTTCGATACGACCGCGCCATTGAGCAACACGAAATTGTTTGCCTGGAAACCGTCATAGGTCACGGAGAACGCCGAGGCGTTGACCTGGACACGGTTGTCAAGGAACTGAGACTTGATGCCGATTTCGAACGCGTCCGAGGTTTCCTCGTCAATCGGTATCGCGTTGGTCGGCGCGGTGTGATTGAAGAATACGTTGAACGCAGGGCCCTTGTAGCCGCGGGTGTAGCTGCCGTAGAGCATCACGTCTTCGCTGGGCTTGAACTGCAGCGCGGCGCGGCCCGAAAGGTTGCCGTTGCTGATGTCTCCGCGTGAAGTGTTGGTGCCGTTGCCGCCCGAAGCGATCGTCCCGCCAGCCGGAGCGCCCGAAACACCGGGGCCGGTTGCCGGAGCCCCGTTGGTGGCATTGACTCCCGGTGCACGGGTGTGGGTGAAGTCAAGCTCATCCCAGGTGTAGCGCAGGCCGCCGATCAGCGCGAGCTGCTCGGTCAGGCGATAGGTGGCCTGGCCGAAGATGGCATAGTTGCGCGACTTGACGTCGCTGAACGATGTCGCGGTCGGGAACAGCGTGTTGACCGTATCGTTGACGTTGCACGGACGACCGCCGGTGATCGGGTCGACCGGCAGGGTCGAGGTGGCGCAGGTTATGTTGCGGCGGGTGAAATCCTGCTGGTTGTCCGACCCCCACAGAAAACCGCCGACCTGATAAAAGAACGGTTGGGACTGGTCTGAAGCCAGGCGGATTTCGAGCGACAGCTGCTCGGTGCGGACTTCGCCATTGTCGTGCAGCTGGCCGGTGCCGACGAGCGCGCGGGGCAGGAAGTCGCCCTCACGGATTTCGGTGTTCCGCCAGTTGCGATAGCCAGCCACCACGCTGAGCACATGGCTGGCGAACACATCGAAATCGCCCGATGCGGTCAGGCTCCATTGACGGTCGAGCGTGCGGGTGACGAGGTTGTGATTGACGAAACGCTGGTCTTCACCGAGCGCTATGCCGCCGGGCAGGCCAAGCTCGCGATCGAGCACTGCGCCACGGCTGACGCCGGTGACATCGGCGCAGCAATCATCGTCTGCCTCAAAATAATCGGCGATGAAGCGGAAACGCGATCCGCCCTTGTCGTAATCGACGATGGCGCGGGCGCCGTAATGCTCATAGCCGTTGATGGTGTCGCGACGACCACCGAAGATATTGGTGATGTTGCCATCGAAGGTGCCGTAGAAGCCGGTGAGGCGGCCGGTCAGGCCTTCGGCCAGCGGGCCGGAAAGCGATGCGCGCAGGCGATATTCCTCGCCCTCGAAGATGTCGGCGCGCGCTTCGGCCTGGAATGTGTCGGTGCCGCCCTTTGAGATGATGTTGACCAGACCCGCAGAGGCGTTCTTGCCGAACAAGGTGCCCTGTGGCCCGCGTAACACTTCCAGCCGCTCTGCATCGACCAGATCCATGAACGCCTGGCCCGAACGGCTGAGCACGATGCCATCGACCACGGTCGAGACGCTGGGTTCTGCCGCGACAGAGAAGGTGATAGTGCCGACGCCGCGCATCACGATTGCGCTGTTGGCGCTGGTCGTGCCCTTGCGGAAGGTAACCGAAGGAACGAGCTGGGTCAGACCCTCGAGGCTGGTCACGCCGCTGGCTTCAAGCCGATCTGCGGTGATTGCGGTGATCGAGATGGGCACGTCCTGCACATTCTCGGCGACTTTTTGCGCGGTAACCACGATTTCGGAGATGCCGCCGGGGTTTTCCTCGGTGGCATCCTGCGCGAATGCGGGCGCGCAAAGTCCGAACGACAGTGCAGTGGCGGACAGCGCCAGAACGCGTACAGACGGGTATTTGGTGAGCATCATGATCCCTCTCCCTGCGATAATGCGGTCGTAACGGGGCTTGTTGCCCCTTGGTGAGTTCGCCGCGATTGCCCCTTGATTTGCTATGCCTGTCTCGATATGTCAAGCGGTGTCATAAAAACAGGCAGAGGCTGCGGCCAATCTGCCACAGTCCCGCGTTCGGGGTGAGGAAAGCGCGTTGAAACTGCGGCTACAAGCCGATGATCACGGGTTTGATCTCCGCTTTGGTAATCAGCTGGTGTTGCGCCATAGCCGATCCTGTCCTGCGGTGGTCACGGCGCGCGGCAATCCTGAAATCCAGATGATTAGCGGCAATTTCCGCATTTCCGATCGTCCTGCTGACACCATCGCACCCGCCGGATGGCGGGCATGCGATCAGGGGGTCGAGCTGCTCGATGGCGACAGGCCCATGGTAAGGTTTGAACTTGCCGGAAATCTGCTGACGATGCGCAGCCTGAACGCTGGCTATGATCGCCTGTGTGTGCGTTTCCATGCAGAGCCCGGCGAGCATGTCTGGGGCGGCGGCGAGCAGATGAGCTATCTGGCGCTCAATGGCCGCAGTTTTCCCATTTGGACCAGCGAGCCGGGCGTGGGGCGCGACAAATCGACCGAGCTCACCCGGCTGATGGATGCCAACAGCATGGCGGGCGGCGATTACTGGAACACCAATTATCCGCAGCCGACTTTCCTCATCTCGCGCTGGCTGGCCGTGCATCTCGACGCCAGCTGCTACAGCGTTCTCGATTTCACCGATCCAGCAGCCCATGCAGTCGATGTCTGGAGCGATACCGCGACCTTCGAGCTGTTTTCCGACGATGGCCCGCAGGGGCTGGTCGCGCAGCTGTCAACGCGCTTTGGGCGGCAACCGGAACTGCCCGACTGGGCAATCGGCGGCGCGATTGTCGGTCTCAAATCCGGCGTATCAGGCTTTGACCGGCTGGAGCGGTTCATTGACGCAGGCGCTGCTGTGTCCGCGCTGTGGTGCGAGGACTGGGCCGGGGTGCGCGAGACGAGCTTTGGCCGCCGCCTGTTCTGGGACTGGCACAACGGTGCGCGCAGTGTGGATCGCTATCCTGATCTGGCAGCGCGGATCGAGGCGCTGAGCGAACGCGGCATCCGCTTCATGGCCTATGCCAACCCCTATATCGCGGTCGATGGTGACTTGTACGAGGAAGGGCGCGCTGGCGGTCACTTTTGCCTGATGCGCGACAGCGATGAGGTCCACCTCGTCGATTTCGGAGAATTTGAGTGCGGCGTGGTGGATTTCACCCGCGAGGCAACCCGCGCCTGGTTTGCCGAGCGCATATTGGGGCGCGAGATGCTCGACCTCGGCATGTCCGGCTGGATGGCGGATTTTGGCGAATACCTGCCGACGGATCTGAGGCTGGCTGATGGCTCAGATCCGATGGATATGCACAACCTGTGGCCGGTGCTGTGGGCCGAGGTCAACGCCCGCGCCATTGCCAGCCGGGGCAAGACCGGCGATGCTCTGTTCTTTATGCGCGCAGGATTCTCCGGGGTGCAGGCGCATTGCCCCTTGCTGTGGGCGGGCGACCAGTCGGTCGATTTCACCCGGCACGATGGCATCGGCACGGTCATCACCGCCGCGCTTTCCGCAGGCCTGGTGGGCAACACCTACAGCCATTCGGACTGCGGCGGCTATACTTCACTGCACGGTAATGTGCGCACCGCTGAGCTGATGCAGCGCTGGTGCGAGCTGGCAGCGTTTGCGCCTGTGATGCGCAGCCATGAGGGCAACCGCCCAGATGATAATCTGCAATATGACAGCAATACAGAGCTGCTCGCCTGTTTCGCGCGCTGGAGCCGCGTCCACGCGCACCTGGCCCCCTATGTCCGCCAGTTGTGTCATGAGGCAAGCCGGGCCGGGCTTCCCGCGCATCGTCCGTTGTTCCTCCACTATCCGCACGACAGCGCGCTCTTTGCGGTGCAGGACCAGTTTCTCTACGGTGCCGATCTGATGGTGGCGCCTGTGATCAGCGAGGGTGCGGCTGAGCGTCGGGTGATCCTGCCGGGCGAAGCGCCCTGGCGGCATGTCTGGACGGGGACGGACCATGGCCCCGGTATGCACGAGATTGCTGCTCCCATCGGGCAACCACCTGTGTTCTACCGACCCGACAGCGCCTTTGCCGCGCTGTTCGTGGGGCTGAAAGGGGTGCTGCACGGATGAGTGATCGGGCCAATATCAAGGACGTGGCAGCCAAGGCCGGGGTTGCGGTGAAAACCGTCAGCCGGGTCCTGAACAGTCACCCCTATGTCAGCGCGGAGACGCGGGGCCGGGTGGAAGAGGCGATGCGCGCGCTCGATTTCCGCCCCAGCGTGGCCGCGCGCATCTTGTCGGGCGGCAAGTCCAACCAGATCGCGCTAATCTATGACAATCACAGCCCTTATTATATGTTCCAGATCCAGACCGGCTGCTGGGATTTCTGCCGCGCCAACCACATCCGCCTGCTGGCACAACCGGTTGACGTCGCCGACCCCGACGTGGGAGAGCAGGTGCGCGGTCTGGTGACCGAAACCCATGTCGATGGCATCATCCTGTCCTCGCCCGTCACTGACTGTGACCCCGTGCTGCGCGCGCTTGAGGCGCTCGATGTTCCCTTTGTGCGCATATCGCCCGGCACCAATCATGCGCTGACCAGTTCGGTGTTCATGGACGATGCACAGGCCGCCGACGATATGACCACGCATCTGATCAACGCCGGGCATCGCCGCATCGGCTTTATCAAGGGCCACGCCAATCATATGGCGTCCGATGATCGCCTGTTCGGCTATCGCCGCGCACTTGACCGGGTCGGCATCCCGTTTGAGCCGCAACTGGTCGCCGATGGGGAATTCGATTTTGATTCCGGTGTAAACGGCGCACGGATATTGCTTGATCTGCCGCACCGGCCGAGCGCAATCTTCGCTTCAAATGATGACATGGCGGCAGGCGTTCTGGCAGTGGCGCATGATCGCGGCATTGTCGTTCCGGTAGACCTGTCGGTCGCGGGGTTCGACGATACCACGCTGGCGCGCACCGTTTGGCCGCCGCTGACCACGATCCGGCAACCCATGGCCGAACTGGCGCGAACTGCCACCCAAATATTGATCGCGGGCGGGGACATCACGCATCGCCGCCTGCCTCATACGCTTGTTGAGCGCGACTCAGTTGGCCCGCCAAAAAGGAACCCATTGCATGAGTGAACTTAGCCTGCCCCCCACCACGCGCAACCTGGGCCAGAGCGGCATTGCTGTCTCGCCGATTGCCTGGGGCATGTGGCGGCTTGCCGATGACGGGCGGAGCGTGCGCGACGCGGCCAGGCTGGTGCATGCGGCGCTGGATGCCGGGATCAGCCTTCTCGATACCGCCGACATCTACGGCTTTGACGGCACCGGCGGCTTTGGTGATGCCGAGGCGTTGCTGGGCGAGGTGCTGGCCGCAGAGCCAGGTTTGCGCAGTCGCATGGTGCTGGCCACCAAGGGCGGCATCGCCCCGCCGCTGCCCTATGATCAGAGCGCGGACTATTTGCGCAAGGCGATCGACGCATCGCTAGCTCGGCTGCAGGTGGACAGCGTCGACTTGTGGCAGATCCACCGTCCGGACATTCTCGCCCACCCGCAGGACGTGGCGCGCGCGCTGGATGATGCGGTCGCCAGCGGCAAGGTGCGCAGCCTGGGCGTATCCAACGTCACCACCCATCAAGTCGCGGCGCTCAATCATTTCCTCGGGCACAAGCTGGTCACCACCCAGCCCGAGATCAGTCCGTTGCGAATCACCTGCTTTGAAAATGGCGAGCTTGATCAGGCGATGATGCTCGGCATGACAC
>NZ_JBGTFM010000167.1:0-8144 GCF_041747255.1 Blastomonas sp.
GGCTATGCGCCGCTGCTCGCGCTGCTCGAACCGGCGCGCGCCGCCGGCCACCGCCGGATCGCGGTGATCGGCGTTGCGTGCCAGATTCACGCGCTGCGCAAGATCGAGGCCGAGCTCGGCTTTGAGCGGATTTACGTGATCGGCACGCCATGTTCGGACAACACCACCACTGAAAACTTCCACACGTTTCTGGCGCTGCTGTCTGACCAGCCCGAGACGATCACCTATCTTGAGTTTCGCGCCGATTATCATGTCGAACTGCGCTTTGCCGATGGTCGCAGGCAGGAGATACCCTTCCTGCAGCTGCCGATATCGGACCTGCCGCCTGATTTTTTCCCGGTCACCTGCCGTACCTGTGTCGACTATACCAATGTGCTGGCCGACATCACCGTCGGCTATATGGCGGGCGAGGGCGAGCAATGGCTGCTGGTACGCAACGCGCGTGGAGAGGAACTGGTCGCGCTGCTTGGCGACGAGTTGCACACGCGGCCCATGGGCAATGCGGGCAAGCGCGCCGGGGCAGTCAAGGGGTTCCTGACCAACACCGAGCGCGCGGCCGGCGGCCTGCCGCTGCGCCGGATGCCCAAGGTTATGCGCCGCATTGTCGGCTGGCTGATGCCGCGCATCGGCCCGCGCGGACTTGAATTCGCCCGCGCCCGGCTGGAGATGAAGGCGATCGAGACCGTGTTGCACCTGCGCCGCGCCGCGCCCAGGCGCATGAAGGCGATGGTGCCCGATCACGTCTGGGCGTTGGTCAAGCCTTATGGCGTAGAGCCGCTTCCGGGTGAGCGGCGTGAGGAATGATCAGGCAAAAGGTCTGACCGCCAGCCAGATGGTGTGTCGCGCGCCGCGTCCGTTGGACCGGGCGCGGACAGTTGTCTCCTCACCGTTGAACCCGGCCTTGCGCAGCCGCGCGGTGAAGCGCGCGTCGGGCGCCGAGGACCAGACCGCCAGCACCCCGCCCGGGACAAGTGCGCGGTGCGCGGCGGCAAGTCCGGCAGCATCATACAGCGCATCATTGCCTGCACGCGACAGGCCATCGGGGCCGTTATCAACATCCAGCAAGATGGCATCGTAACGGTTGCGCGCGTCTGCGATCAACGCCCCGACATCGCCGATGTGCACTGTGACTCGCAGGTCTTCGAGGCTGGATGCATTGATGTGCGCCATCGGCCCGCGTGCCCATGCGACAATCTCCGGCACCAGTTCGGCAACCGTGATCCTGGCCTGCGCACCGAACGCCTCAAGCGCCGCACGCAGGGTGAAGCCCATGCCCAGCCCGCCGATCAGCACCAAAGGCGTTGCCGTGTTGACAAGCCTGTCGCGCGCCAGCTGCGCCAGCGCTTCTTCCGATCCGCTCAGGCGGCTGTTCATCAACTCGTTGCTGCCGAGCATGATTGAAAATTCGTCGCCCCGGCGGATCAGGCGCAGCGGCTCATCGCCGCCGGGCACATCGGCGGTGGCAATCAGTTCACGCGGGACCATGGCTCAAACGCGCCGCAGCGCGACTATTTGCGCTTTTTGCGCGCGGCATAGCGGGCGTCGCGCTTGAGCTTCTTCTCGGCTTCGGTTTCTTCGACCTGCTGGGCATTCGCCTCGGCGTCAAGCACCGCCTGTTTGGCGTTGGCTTCGGCATCGCGCTCGGCCTGCTCGGCCAGCGCGATGGCTTCAGCCTTGGCCTGTTCACGCTCGGCCTGCTTGGCGGCGCGCTTTTCAGCTTGCGCAGCTTCCTTGGCTTCACGCGCGGCCTGCCGTTCGGCAACCAGCGCTGGATCTGGCGCGGGTTTGTTGCGCAGCTTTTCGAGCGCCTTTTCTTTGGCCTTCTGGGCCAGCGCCACGCGCTCCTGAAAGCCGGGGTCTTTATATGATGCCATGGTGATGCAATTCTTTGCGATTGAACCGGGTGTATACAGGCCAGACCCGAGCATCGATCCGAATCAGTTTGGGCTGATGCTAGATGGGCTTGTGCCTGCGCGACCACCGCCCTTAGGGCAGTGGCACCCATAAGGCAAAACAACTTGAGCATTTTTCAGAGGCTCAGTTTGCATTTTCATCGCAGCGCTTTTTTAAGGGCCGCGTGGCTTGGGGGCCAATGATCCAGTGACGTCAAGCTTGCGGCAGCGGGTCTTGTTGTCATCATTTGCGCGCTTTTTCTGTATCAATCTGGCTGGCAAGGGAACCCATGTGCGTTTACCTCGTAACACACGCCAGGGCGCGTCGGTGCGTGTCCGGCAACAGGAGGACGATAACATGGGTTGGATTTTGGCATTGATCATGGGCGGTATCATGGGCTGGTTGGCCAGCAAGGTGATGAACCGCGATGCCCAGATGGGGATTTTCCTGAACATTATTGTCGGCTGCGTCGGGTCCATTCTCGGGCGTTTCCTGTTTGGCAGCATCATCGGTGGCAGCAGACTGAGGGACGATGCGTTTGATCCGCTGACGTTGCTGACCTCATTCATCGGTGCACTGGTCCTGCTCTTCATCGTCAATCTGGTGCAACGTGGACGTGCGCGCTGATCGCACCAAGGCATTTTAAGACTTTCCTGCGACGGGATGCGGCGAGACCAGGTCCGCCGTATCCCGTCGTTTTGATGTATTTGCCAACCATTCAAACAACGCCTATGGGCCTCCGATAAGCGGGCTGGTTTATGGCTTGCGCTTGGTGACTTAATTGGATAACACAGTGCTATCCAGCCTGCTCTGCGGCCCTTGACGGTTTGCTTGCGGGCTTCAGGTGTGGTGTTGGTGGCATATCGCGGATCTGCCGGTTTCGGCGGTTGGCAGCCATCGGGCGCTGCGCCATTCGATTTGAACGGATCTGGCGATGAACTACGAAAGCAGCTTTGGAGGCGACAGCATCACCGCCCGCAGCGAGGATGTGCACGACGTCGATACGGTTCAGACCGCGAAATCTCGCCGGAACCGGATCATCGCGCTTGTCGTTGTGATTGCGCTGTTGATCGCTGGCGGAATCTATTTCTTTGGCGGCAAAGCCGAAACAGCAGCGGGCGAAGGCGCAAGCGCTGGCGCCGGCGGCAGCGACTCGCAGGCACCTGCGGTGACGGTGATTGTCCCGGGCAGCGGCAACGTCGAACGCGTGATCAACGCCACCGGGACGCTGGCGGCGCGCCGCGAAATGCCGGTTGGCATTGCCGGCGAAGGCGGCCAGGTGATCCGTGTGCTGGTGCAGCCGGGCGACTGGGTAAAGACCGGACAGGTGCTCGCCATCATCGATCAGGACGTACAGACACAGCAGGCCCGGTCGCTTGCCGCGCAAATCCAGGTTGCGCAGGCGGACTCGGTGCTCGCGCAGAACGAACTCGACCGCGCACTGCAACTGGTGGACCGTGGGTTCATCTCCAAGGCGGATGTAGACCGCCGCCGCGCCACACGCGATTCGGCAGTGGCGCGAGTTGAAGTGGCCCGGGCACAGCTGCGCGAGGCGCAGGAACGCACCGGTCGCCTGAACATTCGTGCGCCCGAGGCCGGTCTGGTGCTTGAACGCAATGTTGAGCCCGGCCAGGTGGTCGGTGGCGGCAGCGGCGTGCTGTTCCGCCTGGCAGCGCGCGGCGAAATGGAATTGCGCGCCCAGATGAGCGAGGCGGATCTGGCGCTGCTGAATGTCGGGGTGCGCGCCGAAGTGCGCCCCGTGGGTGCTGGCAAAAGCTACGAAGGCCAGGTCTGGCAGCTGGCGCCAATCATCGACGCGACCTCGCGTCAGGGAATCGCGCGCATCTCGCTCGCTTATGACAAGGGTTTGCGCCCGGGCGGATTTGCCAGCGCGGCGGTGATCAGCGGGTCCACCCAGTCGCCGGTGTTGCCCGAATCTGCCGTGCTCAGCGATGACAAGGGCAGCTACGTTTACATTGTCGGCAAGGACAACAAGGTCGAACGGCGTGATGTGCAGACCGGAGCGGTGACGCCGCGCGGCATCGCCATCGTCGGAGGCATCAACGGGCAGGAGCGGGTAGTGCTTTATGCTGGCGGGTTCCTCAACCCGGGTGAAACGGTGCGGCCGCAAGTGCAGGGCCGGGCGCGCAGTTGATCGTCCAGCCTGACGCTGACTGACGCTGGTTGTCTAGCGCGGGCAGGCGTTGGTCGAACCGGTTGCCTGTCAGACAGCAGTTTGCCAGGCGCTGGCTTGCTCGTGGCCTGCATCTGGCCTTATGGTGATGACGTAGTTTAAAGTGCGACCGGTGAGGGCACGACCAGGGGCCAAGGCCAAGGTTTCAAGGATAGAGCGATGAACTTCAGGAACATGTCGGCCTGGTCGATCCGCAACCCGATCATTCCGCTCGTCTTCTTCACCGGCCTTTTGTTTGCCGGCATCCTCAGCTTCACGCGCATGGACGTGGTGAACAATCCGGACATCGATTTTCCTGCGGTTCAGATCAGTGTTGCCCAACCCGGCGCTGCGCCGACCGAAATTGAAAACCAGATTACGCAGCGCATCGAAGCAGCGGTGCGCAGCATCAATGGTGTCAAGAACATAAGCTCGACCGCCAGCGAGGGCAGTTCCAGCACCTTTGTCGAATTCGAGATCGGCACTGACACCATTGAGGCGGTGAACGAAGTCAAGAACTCGGTTGACCAGATTCGCGGCAGCCTGCCCGAGGGCATCCTCGAGCCTTCGGTAACCAAGGTGGATGCGACCGGCGAGCCGATCGCCTATTTCGCGGTCGAGGCCGATGACATGACCATCGAACAGCTCAGCTGGTTCGTTGATGACACCGTTGCCAAACGTCTGCTGGCCATCGATGGCATGTCGGAGATCGACCGGTTTGGCGGAGTGGAACGCGAAATTCGTGTGGTGCTCGATCCTTCCCGAATGCAGTCGCTGGGTGTCACCGCAAGCCAGGTCAACAATGCCCTGCGCCAGATCAATGTCGATGCGGCCGGCGGCCGCGCAGATGTCGGCGGTACACGGCAGTCGCTGCGCGTTCTGGGCAACGCCGACAGCGCATTCGATCTGTCTCAGGTGCAGGTCCCGCTCGGGGGCGGCCGCACGATCAAGCTGACCGATATTGCGACCGTGACCGACGGTTTTGGCGAACCGACATCGATCAGCAAGGTGCGCAACAAAGAGGTTGTGAACTTCTCGATGACCCGCTCGAAGGGTGCATCTGATGTGACCGTTTATGACGAATCCATCAAGGTGATGGAGGAAATGAAGAAAGAGAATCCCGGCATAGATTTTATCCGGCTTGGCTCCAGCGTCGATTACACCAAAAGCCAGTATGAAAGCTCAATCGCCGCGATGATTGAAGGCGCGGTGCTGGCTGTGGTCGTGGTCTTCTTCTTCCTGCGTGACTGGCGCGCGACGATCATCTCGGCAATCGCCATCCCGCTGTCTGCAATCCCGACCTTCTGGTTCATGGATCTGCTGGGCTTCAACCTCAATTTTCTCTCGCTGCTTGCGCTCGGACTTGTGGCCGGTGTGCTGGTCGATGACGCGATCGTGGAAATTGAAAACATCGTCCGACATATGCGCATGGGCAAATCGGCCTATCAGGCGTCGATTGATGCCGCCGATGAGATTGGGCTCGCGGTGGTGGCAACCTCATTCTGCATCGTGGCAGTGTTCCTGCCGGTCGGGTTGATGCCGGGAATCTCGGGCCAGTTCTTCAAGAACTTCGGCATTACTGTCGTTATCTCGGTGCTGATGAGTCTGGCAGTGGCGCGCATGATCACGCCAATGGTCGCGGCCTATTTCCTTGAGGCAAAGGGTCATGCCGCGCATGGCGAGGGTCCGCTGACCGACCGTTATATGCGGATACTCGGATGGTCGCTCGACCAGGGCCGCGCCCGCAGCTTTCGCGGTGAAAATCCCAGCCGTTTCCGCAAGTTTTTAGCGCTCTTTTTCGATCATCGCGTATGGATGATGGGGGTTGGCCTGCTGGCGTTTATCGTGACGGTCGTGTTGTTCATGATCACGCCCGCACAGTTCCAGCCGACGATCAACGAAGACAACAGCCGCATCCAGATCGAGATGGTCCCCGGTACCACGCTCGAACAAACCGAAGTCGTCGCCGACAAGGTCGCTGCAATCATGTACAAGCAGCCCGAGGTTGAACGCGCGCTGGTTCGCATTCGCGAAGGCAACGGCACGATTTTCGTGACATTGAAGAAAGAGCGCGAAAAAACCTCGATCGAGTTTGAGCGGGGTCTTGCCAAGACTTTGCAGTCTGTTCCCGACGCGCGCGTCAGCTTTGCTTCGCAATCGGGCGGTGGCGGCACCAACCGTGACATCTCCATCATGCTGACCGGGTCCGACCCCGAGAAGCTTTATGCCGCCGCCGGGACTCTGGTCGAGCAGATGAAGGGCCTCAAGCAGGTCACCGGCCCGCGCGTCAATGCAGACATGCGGCGTCCGGAAATCATCATCAAGCCACGTGCGGACCTTGCGGCCCAGCTTGGCATCACGACGGCCGCGCTCAGCCAGGCGATCCGCATTGCAACGCTGGGCGAGATCGAGCAAAACTCGGCCAAGTTCTCGCTGTCGGATCGACAGATACAGATTCGCGTGGTGCTTCCCAAGGAATCGCGCAACGATTTCAACACCATCCAGAACCTGCCGGTGCAGACAGCCGCCGGTGGATCAGTACCGTTGAGCCGCGTGGCCGATATCAGCTTTGGCTCGGGGCCAACCTCGATCCAGCGGTATAATCAGGAACGTCGCGTGTTCATCGGTGCTGACCTGGCGCAAGGTGTTGTGACCGGAGAAGCGATGACGGCGATCAACAAGTTGCCGATCATGAAGAACCTGCCAAGCGGTGTTGGCAACAAGCCGTTTGGCGAGCAGGAATGGCAGGCCGAACTGGCCGTCAATTTCATGATTGCGCTGATTTCCGGCATCCTGCTTGTCTTCGCGGTGCTGGTGCTGCTTTACAAGCGGCTGATGTCGCCACTGGTCAACATGGGATCACTGGCGCTGGCCCCGCTGGGAGGCATCTTTCTTGTCTGGATCGTCGGTCAACCGGTGTCGATGCCGGTGTTGATCGGTGTGCTGATGCTGCTGGGGATCGTGTCCAAGAACTCGATCCTGTTGATCGACTTTGCCATCGAGGAGATGCAGCGCGGCGTTCCCAAGCTGGAAGCGATCATGGAGGCCGGGCACAAGCGCGCTCAGCCGATTGTGATGACAACGGTCGCGATGACCGCCGGCATGGTGCCAACCGCGCTGTCGCTCTCGGGAGATGGCGCATGGCGCGCGCCGATGGGCACGGTGGTGATCGGCGGGCTGATCGTTTCCACGCTGCTGACGCTGGTCATCGTGCCTGCGGGCTTCAGCCTTGCCGACGGCGTGGAAAAGCGGCTTGGGCCTTGGCTGCGTAAGAAGCTGCTGACCTATAAGCCCGGCGACAATGCCGATGACGAGGCGTTGATGGGAACGGGGCCCAAACCGCAGGTGCTCCCAGCCGAGTGAAGGCCAGTGCGCCCGTGATAAAGCCTGCAGGATCCCCAATGCTGGTTGATCCGGCGCGCCGGATGCGCATGTTCGCCACCGGCATGCTGGTGCTGATGGCCAGCGTGTTTCTGGCGGGGCATTGGGCTGAGACGGTGGTCGACAGCCGCTGGGGATATTTGCGCGCCTTTGCCGAGGCGGCGCTGGTGGGCGGGCTGGCGGACTGGTTTGCGGTGACTGCGCTGTTCCGCCATCCGCTTGGCCTGCCGATCCCGCACACCGCGATCATTCCGCGCAACAAGGACCGGATTGGCGATACGATGGCGCAGTTTCTGCGCAGCAACTTTCTGATTCCGCTGGTCGTGGCGCGTCGAATTCGCGGCATGAATGTCGCTGCAGCTGCGGGTAAGTTTCTGGTTCAGCCTTCGGGCGGCGAGGGGCGGCTGCGCTTTGGCGCGTCGAACCTGATCGCCGATGTGCTCGAATCGCTCGATCAGGATCGGCTGGGCGGCAATGCCAAGCAGGCGCTGCGGGTGCAGCTTGAAAAGCTCGATGTCGCGCCGTTGCTCGGCCAGATTCTCAGCGCCGCGATTGCCGATGGACGCCACCTGCCGCTGATGGACGGCATCATCAAATGGACGCAGCGTACGTTGTTTGCCAACGAAGACCTGATCCGCGAAATGGTGCGCACCCGCGCGAACACGATCATGCGCTGGACCGGGCTCGACGAGCGGCT
>NZ_JBGTFM010000168.1:0-6292 GCF_041747255.1 Blastomonas sp.
GCGACCAGGTCCGCCGCGAGCAGCGCGTCGCTCACCCGAACAGCTCGGTCAGCGCGCGGGTGATGCGCACGGTCGATCCGGTCTCGTCGAGCACATCGCGGCGGAGGCGATGGCGCAGCGCCATTGGTGCGATGGCAACCAGATGCTTGCGGTCGGCCGATTTCGCGCCCTCTAGCGCGGCAAAGGCACGCGCCGCGCGCATCAACGTCAGTTCGCCGCGCAGGCCATCTGCACCGACCGCCTGACACAGCGTCGCGCAATCGGTCAGCGTCGCCTCCGGCATGGCGACGTTGGGCAAGGCGCGCTTGCCCCTGGCCAGCCGCCTGACGATTTTCGCGTCTTCGACCGCCCATGTCGCGGCAAAGGCGGCGCTGTCGCGTTCCTGCGCATCGCAGCGGCGCATGATCTCGATGCGCTGTTCGATATCCTGCGGGGTCTTGACCTCGACCGACAGGCCGAAGCGGTCGAGCAGCTGCGGGCGCAGCTCGCCTTCCTCAGGATTGCCGCTGCCGATCAGCACGAAGCGCGCCGGGTGCCGCACCGACAGCCCCTCGCGCTCGACCAGATTTTCACCCGACGCCGCGACATCGAGCAGCAGATCGACAAGATGATCCTCCAGCAGGTTGATCTCGTCGATATAGAGATATCCGCGATGCGCCTTGGCGAGCAGCCCCGGCTCAAACGCCTTCTCGCCGCGACCCAATGCGCGTTCCAGATCGAGCGCGCCCAGCACCCGGTCCTCGGTCGCACCCAACGGCAGATCAACGAAGGGCACGGGCACCTTGGCCGTCTTGGCTCCCTTGCCCTCTGCACATTTGTCAGGGCAGCGGTCTGCCTCCTCGGGCGCGCAATTATACCGGCACCCGGAGATTGCCAGCATCGGCGGCAACAGCGCCGAAAGCGCGCGTGCAGCGGTGGATTTACCGGTGCCGCGATCACCGAACACCATCACCCCGCCGATGCGCGGATCGACCGCAGAGATCAACAGGGCACGCTTCATTTCGTCCTGGCCGACGATGGCAGAGAATGGAAAAGGCATATGGTGTGGCTCTAACAGATTGATTGGTGACGACAAGCGGGTGTGTCAGGCAAAGTTGACGGTTGCCTGAAAATCCTCCCCGAGCTTGTCTCGGGGAGGGGGACCATCCTCAGGATGGTGGAGGGGCATTGCGCGATGGTCAGCGTGGCACAATCCGGTCACGGTTGCGCAAATGCCCCTCCACCACCCGCTTCGCGGGTGGTCCCCCTCCCCCAGCAAGCTGGGGGAGGATTTGGGTCACACAATCATCCCCTTCCTCGGCCCGATAAATCCGAACAGATAAGCCGCGACCTTGCGCATCTGGATCTCCTCTGAGCCCTCGGTGATGCGGTAGCGGCGGTGGTGGCGGTAAATGTGCTCGAACGGGGTGTGGCGCGAATAGCCCATGCCGCCGTGGACCTGCATCGCGCGGTCCGCTGCCTCGCAAACCAGCCGGTTCGCCCAGTAATTGCACATGCTGACCTTGTCGGAAAGTTCGTGCTCGATCGCCTTGTGCTCCATCCGGTCCATGTCGCACGCGGTCTTGCGGATTAGCAGGCGCAGCATCTCGGCTTGCGTCGCAAGTTCCACCAGAGGAAACTGGATGCCCTGATTTTCCGCCAGCGCCTTGCCGAAGGGCTTGCGCTGACGCGCGTATTTGACGCTCTCCTCGATGCAGAACACCGCCGCGCCCAGCGACGACGCCGCCTGCCGGATGCGGTTCTGGTGCACGAAGCTCTGCGCGAGCGCGAGGCCCCGCCCCTCCTCGCCCAGCATCGCGCTTTCCGGCACCCAGACGTCGGAAAACGACAGGCGCGGGTGATCGGTGGGCATATTGAAGGTCCACAAATATTCCTCGATCTTCAGCCCCGGTGTGTCGGTGGGCACCAGCAAGCATGTGATGCCCCTGGCATCGCCCGCCTTGCCGCCGGTGCGCACGAACAGCGCGCAGTGCGTTGCGACATGCATGCCGGTGATCCACATTTTCTCGCCATCGACGCGCCAGCCGGGCACGCCGTCGCGCGTCTCCCGCACGCCACGCGTCTCCATATGCGTCGCATCCGAACCGTGGTTGGGCTCGGTCAGGCCAAAGGCGGTGATGCGGGTGCGGTCAAACCCGCCGAGGATGAACTCGCGCTGCTGATCTTCGGTGCCGAACTGCTCGAACATCGCAACAAACGGGAAGTTGCCGACAATCGAATGTTCGTTCTGCAAATCATTGTGCAGCCCCAGCCCCTTGGCCGCGAAATGTTCGCGGATCACCGCCATCCAAAGGTTTGATCCATCCTTGCCGCCATATTTTTTGGGCGCGGAAAAACGCCAGTGACCGGCAGCATCGGAGCGGCGTTGCGCCTCGCGCAGCAGGTCCTCCCAGTCGTGCCGGGGAAGGCCGCCGTTGTCAAAATCGGTGCGCGCCCATTCGCGGCGATGATCGAAAAAGCGGATGTTGTCATCGACCTGTTCCAGCGGCTTGATCTCAGCCTCAATGAACGCGTCGAGTTCGCCAAGATAGGCGATCAGCTCTGCGGGCAGCGCGAAATCCATCGGGGCATCATCCTCTCGTGTGGTTGCCATCCACTATGGACAGGATGACCGCGACGGCAAGCGTGAAGCCTTGGCCATGGCCAGACGATTTAGTGACAGCCCTAAATGCCAATAGCCCTGCGCCGCACGCCCGGCGCGGGCGGATCAACGGCCTTGCCTGCAAAGCACTGGGCAATCGCCATCCAGGCAGTCGCATTCGGCCCTGTCACCTGAAGCGCGGTATCGGCGAGGTTGCGCGTTTGCGTGACGACCTGACAGAATTCGGCCGCCTGCCCTTCGATGCGTTCACCGACCACAGCGTCGCCAAAGGTCCAGACTTCGCCCGAGGGCGCGGTCAGCAGCAGCTGCGGCATCGGCTGGGGTGGGTCCAGCTTGCGGTTCCTGAACGTCCAGCCATACGTGTTGAGCCCCAGCACGCAGATATTCTTCAGCGCGTCGCCGTGCTCGCGTTCGATGCCCAGCACATCGAACGCGGCCTGCGCGTGCGCCCAGGTTTCCATCAGCCGCGCGGTGATTGATGACCGCGCGCTCATGCTTGGCCCCGCCCAGGGAACGCGCTGCGCCGGGTCTGCGACCGCGAAATCCGCCGCCAGCGCGCGATAGGTCAACGCCCATTGCGCGACCAAGGCTTGCCCGCTCAGCCCGCGCAGATAGGTCCGTTCAAAGCCGTTGAGGTCACCGCCGCTGCGAATGATCGCGCCGACTTCGCCCATGAACGCGGCAAAGCCCGCCTCGTCCTTGAGCGAAAGCTGCGCCGCCTCATTCCACACGTGCAAATGGCCGATGATGTCGCTGATCGTCCAGCGCTTGAACGCTGTGGGGGTGGCCAGCGTGACATCTTCCAGCGGCGCGACCAGCGCGTGCAGCCGGTCACATTCGATCAGAAAGTCTTCGGCTTGCCGCATTACAGAAAGCCCGCGAGCTCGGCCATGAACCGGTCGAACTGGTCATGGTGTAGCCAATGCCCGGCATCGGCAAATTTTGCCAGGCGGGCATCGGGGAACAGCGACAGCCGGCCATCGATCTCAGGGTCCGATGCCCAGCTTTTCTCGCCCCAGCACAGCAGGGTCGGGCAAGTGATGCGCTGCCACAGCGTTTCCATGTCACCATGCGCGATATCGAGGATCGGCCAGACACGGATGTGCGGATCGAACTTCCAGCTGTAGGTGCCGTCCTCGTTGCGGATGACCGCATGGCTGGTGAGGTGGCGCGCCTGCTCGGCATTGAGATAGCTGTTTTCACCATGCATCCGGGCCAGCGCCTCGTCAAAGCTGGCATAGCTGCGGTGCTGGCGCGTGGCCGCCGCGCGCTTGTCGTCGATCCAGCTGCGCCAGCGCTCTTGAAATGGCGTTTTCTCACGCTCGGCGAGCATTCTGGGTGACGGACCCAGCCCCTCGATCGCGACGATCTTGCGCACCTTTTCAGGATACAGCCCGGTGTAGCGCAGCGCGACATTGCCGCCGAGCGAATGCGCGACAATCGTCACCTGCTCATACTCGAACTGGTGCACCAGCTGCGCCAGATCATAAACGAGGCTCATGATCGGATAATGGCCATCGGCTGACCATTGCGAATCGCCGTGACCGCGCAGGTCGGGCGCGATGACATGCCAATCCTTGGTCAGCCTGCCCGCGACCCAGTCCCACGACCGGCAATGGTCCTGCCCGCCGTGCAGCAGGATCAGCGGCGGCGCGTCGTGATTGTCCCAATCGGCATAATGCAGGCGCAGGCGCTGCGAGTAAAAGCTGTTCGAAGCGGGTCCGGTCAATGTCATGCGCCATTCCATAGGACGAGTCGCGCGCAAAAGAAAAGGGCCGGGAGCGCGCGTTCTGCGCTCCCGGCCCCAATTCATGGCTTGCGTGTCAGATCGGCAGATCAGTTGTTACGCGCAAGTTCCCGCTTGGTCAGCGAGGTCGACACCTTGCCTTCGTCGGCGGTCAGGGTGGTGGCGCCGACGCGCACAACCTTGCCCCGGTAAATGACCAGCGCCGATCCGTCTTCGAGAACACGGGTCACCTTGCCGACGCGCTTGCCTTCGGCATCAAAGATCGTCTGGTTCTTGGAAATCAACACGTCATCCTGTGCGATCGCAGGCGCAGCGGCGGTCGAGGCGGTGAACAGCAGGGCGCCAATCAGGGCAGCGGTACGAATGGTCATAGGAACATTCCTTTCTTGGTCGGGGAGGACAAATTACCGGTCTTGCCGGACTAACCATTGCAATTTAGGCGCGCGATTAATCAGTTGCAATCTGAAATGTTGCATCTGCGAATGACTTTATTGCATATGCACACTGCGTTTGATGCAACTGCATGCAAGGTGTTCATTTCCCGATCTATTTGAGGATGGGTTCGCGCACTATGGCGGCCAATTATGTAATAATATTACGTGATCGCGATATTTTTGCAATGTCGTGTGGCAATGCCCGCCCAAAACCATCGCGCCAGTGACACGTCCACAGCTAGACAGATTGATCGATGTCGCCATGCTGTGACGATTCGCCCGCCCTGCACCGGGCTGGACTTGGGTATCTCGCAGCCATAAACAGGCATGGCCGGTATCACGCGGCGCGGAACAAACAACGGGAAGCATCATATGGTCTGGGTCATTCGTCTGCTCGTGTTGCTGTTCGGCCTTGCCTTCGTGTTTTTAGGTGCCCGCGGGATGCTCGACCCGATGTTTTTCACCCAGCAGTTTGAGCTGGGCCGTCAGGGCGCGACCGGGCAAAGCGCGTTGCGAGCGGACTTTGGTGCCTTCTTCATCGGCACCGGGCTGGCCGCGCTTGCCGGGCTGGTGCCGGGCCAGCGTCATTGGCTGCTGGGCGCGGCGACCATGGTAGCACTGGCCTTTTTTGGCCGCGCGATTGGCCTCGCGAGCGCAGGCATGACCTCCAACATCGCCAACGCCATGCTGGTCGAGGCGATTTCGGTTGCGCTGCTGGTGGCGGGCTACACGCTGCTGAGGCCCATGCCAAAAACTGAGCCCAAGGTCGAACCCGAGCCATATATCGCGCCGCAGACCGACCCGGATGACCAAAGCTTCGGCGATCCGCAAAGGGACAGTGACTTGCGCGGACCGATTGGTTAGAGCCGTTTAGGGGCGATTCTGCCATGTGCCGGGGGTGTTCGCAATCTTGCTAAAGGGTGTTGTCTTGCTGCCAGATATGGCTGCGACGCAGGCTTTGATGGAGCGCGGCTGAGCCATGGCGTCGTCCGGCCTGATCGTCACCTGTCCGCCATCGGCTGATGCCGCGCTGTTCTGGTGGCAGGCGGATGCGGGGCATATCACCGCGCGCGGACATGATTTCAGCCCGCCAACACTGCCCGCTGATGACAGCGAAACCCCGGTCATCGCGCTGATTCCGCCCGCAGACACGGTCATTCGCGTGCTCGACATGGGCGACATGACCGCCGCGCAGGCCGAAACCGCCGCGCGCTATCGTGCTGCAGAGCTGAGCATTGGCCGCGATGTGTTCGTCGCTGTGCGCGCGCTACCGGGCGGCGAGACGATGCAGGTGCTGACCGCCACCGTCGCGCGTTCGCAGCTGTCCGATCGTATGGCAGAGCTGGCGCTGCGCGGGCTGGACCCGGACATCCTGCTGCCCGTCGGCCTGTTGCTGCCCGAAACCGACAGCGCGGTGAGCGCGACCTTTGGCGACATTGGCGTTGACCGGCTGGGCATGCTGCTGCTGCCCCCCGACGAGGCGCTCAGCGCGCTGCTGCTGGGCGACAC
>NZ_JBGTFM010000169.1:0-3646 GCF_041747255.1 Blastomonas sp.
TGCGCTCGCGCGGGCTGACCGTCGCCGCGCAGCCCGGCGCGCAGCTGATCGCACCCGCTGACGGTCGTGTCGCTTTTGCCGGACCCTACCGGGGCTTTGGCCATATCGTGATCATTGAGCATGTCGGCGGCTGGACAAGCCTGATCACCGGCATGGCGCGCAGCGCGATCAAAGTTGGCGAGCGCGTGACACAAGGCGACCCGATTGGCCAAGCTGGCAGCAATCGCCCGCGCATCACCACAGAACTGCGCCGCAACGGCCGCCCGATCGATATTGCCGCGCTGATCAGCTGACCGTTCACCGTGGAGCAAGGCGGTTCGGTGTTGATCGAAGCCCATCGTGCCCCGATGGTAAAGCAACTGGCAATTTCTGCGGTTCATCGCTAGATTGTGCATATGCGTCATGGGGTGCGACGCGAATGATAAATTTGCCGGGTGCGCAGTCGCCAGATGATGGCCCTGCGCCTTTGGTATGAACGCTCTAAATCAATAAGGTCGATCCCGATGATGAAATCCCACCTTGCCCGCGTCTCTGCCATCGTTCTTGCGGTCGCCATGGTGCCAGCAGCGACTTCTGCGATATCGCAGGTCGAATCTGACACCCAGCGTGAAATCTCGCGGTTCATCGACATATTTGAACGGGTGAAGGCGGATTATGTCGAGCCGGTCAACGATGACAAGCTGATGCGCGGCGCGATTGACGGGATGCTCGCCAGTCTTGACCCGCACAGCAGCTATCTTGACGCGCGCGATTTTGAGAACCTGCGCACCCAGACCGAAGGCGTTTACGGCGGGCTTGGCCTGTCGGTGACGATGCAGGATGGTGCAGTCAAGGTGATTGCCCCGACCCGCGAAACCCCTGCGGATCTTGCGGGAATCAAGGCTGGGGACTATATCACCCACCTTGACGGCAAGCTGATCTATGGTGGCACGCTGGATGATGCGGTGGACCAGATGCGCGGCGCGCCGGGCACCTCGATCAAGCTTACCATCGTGCGCGAGGGCCGCGACAAGCCGTTCGATGTCAACATCACCCGCGGGATCATCGACCTGAAGCCGGTGACGTGGGAGATCAAGGACGATATCGGTCTGATCACCATCGCCAGCTTTACATCGAGCGTCGGTGAGGATGTCACCAACGCGGTGCTCGCAATCGACAAGAAGCTTGGCAAAAAGCCGCTCGGCTATGTGCTCGACATGCGCTCCAACCCGGGCGGTCTGCTCGATGAGGCAGTCGCGGTGACCGATGTGTTCCTCGAGAAAGGCGAGATCGTTTCACAGCGCGGTCGCCGCAAGGGCGATATCGAACGCTATTACGCGCGTCCCGGTGATGTCACCGATGGCCTGCCGGTCATCGTGCTGGTCGATTCGGGCAGTGCGTCGGCCTCTGAAATCGTCGCGGGTGCGCTGCAGGACCACCGCCGCGCGCTGGTGATGGGCGAGCGCAGCTTCGGCAAGGGATCGGTCCAGACGCTGCTGCCGCTGTCGCGAACCTCGGCGCTCAAGCTGACCACCGCGCGCTATTTCACGCCTTCGGGCAAATCGGTCCAGGAAGGCGGCATCGAACCTGACATTCAGGTGCCACAGCTGTCTGACCCCGATTACAAGACGCGGATGAAGCTGCGCGAATCTGATCTGCGCGGTCATTTGATCAATGAAATTGGCCTCGACGACAAGGAACTGGAAAAGGACAAGCTCGACGACCCGCGCTTCACGATGACCACCGATCAGCTGAAGGAAAAGGGCATCGAGGATTTCCAGCTCTATTACGCGATGGCGACGCTCAAACGCACCACCTTGGCCAGCGCCCGGCTTGCCGCGACAGGGGCACGCGCACCACGTCCGGTGACCGCGGGGCGCAACTGAGCCCTGACCGAATGATGGTGCCAAATAGCGGGACACACAATTGATGAAAGCACGCGCGCCGATGATCGCAGCCTGGCTGGCGCTGCTGCTGCCCGCTTTTTTGCTCGGCGGGGCACTGATTGGGCAATATGGCTTTGGCCTCTACCCATGCGAGATGTGTTTCTGGCAGCGCTGGCCGCACTGGGCGGCGCTGGGTCTTGGCGCGCTGGCGGTGCTCTCGGTTCGGCGCGTGCCCAGGCTCGCCATCGGCATGGCGGGGCTGGCAGGCGTGGCGATTGCCATCAGCGGCCTGATCGGGGGCTTTCACGCCGGGGTTGAATATGGCTGGTGGCAGGGCATCACCGGCTGCGCCGCCTCAATGCCTTCGGGGGCAAGCACCGATGATGTGCTGGATTCGATCATGGCCGCGCCGCTGGTGCGCTGCGATGCACCGCAGTGGACGCTGGGCGGGATTTCCATGGCGGGTTACAATTTCATCTTGTCGCTGGCAGGCGCGGCCTCCATCTTCCTGCTGATCCGCCGCAGGAAAACAGGAAGCATCGCCGCATGACCGACCCCGTAGCCCCGCTGATGCCGCAGGCCAGCCAGACCAACATCGCCAGCATGATCCGTGTCAACCAGGCCGGAGAATATGGCGCGACCCGCATCTATGCCGGGCAGCGCGCCGTGATGGGTGATCAGGGCACAGAGGCCCGCGCGATTGCTGGGATGGCCGCACAGGAAGAGATTCACCGCGCCTTTTTTGACAAGGTGATGGCCGAACGCGGGGTGCGCCCCACCGCGCTGCAGCCGTTCTGGAACATCGCCGGGTTCGGGCTGGGTGCGGTCACAGCGCTGATCGGCCCCAAGGCGGCAATGGCCTGCACCGTGGCAGTGGAGACCGAGATCGACCGGCATTATGCCGAACAGCTCGAACAACTTGGCGACAGCGAGCCGGAACTCGCCGAAGCGATCGCGCGTTTTCGTGATGAAGAGCTTGAACACAAGGACCGCGCGCTGGCCGAAGGCGCTGAACAGGCCGTGGGCTATCCGGTGATGAGCGCGGTGATCCGTGCAGGATGCCGCGCTGCAATCGCGCTGTCGAAGCGTATATAGGGCAAACCTTGCCCGACCGACCGCCGGATCATGTCTGGTTCATGCGGTCACCCATATCAGATCAGGGCAACAGTCAGGCCCGAGCGGAGAACATGATGATCAGAAGCGCAACCCTCGCGGCTTTGGCCTTGATGAGCACTGCGGCATTCGTGCCCGCGATGGCGCAGGACGCGGCTGGCGACAAGGTCATCCAGCGGATGGTTTATGGCAGCGACGAGTGCGCGCCATCTAAGAACCCCGACGAGATCGTGGTTTGCGTGCGCATGGACGAGGCCGAGCGCTATCGCATCCCTGAAAAGTTGCGCGGTGACCCCAATGCGATTGCCAACACCGCCTGGACTGAACGGGTGCGCTCGATGGAGCGCGTCGGCAATTTCGGCACCGACAGCTGTTCACCCGTCGGCGCGGGCGGCTTTACCGGCTGCACCCAGGAACTGGTGCGCAACGCCTATGCTGAAAAGGCGACCGGCGAGGAAGCCGTGGCCGGACGTCTGATCCAGGAAGAGCGCGAACGGCGGCTGTCCAACATCGATCAGGATGCTGCCGCTGTTGAAGCGCGCCAGCTTGAGGTCGAGGCACAGCTCGATTCGCGCAAGGCCGAACGCGCGGCCGCCGCAGCAGCGATGCAGGCGCAGGCCGATGGCGTGCAGTTGCCCCCCCAGCCTGTCCCGGACCAGCCCCCCGAA
>NZ_JBGTFM010000170.1:0-1988 GCF_041747255.1 Blastomonas sp.
CGACAACTGGGTCGACAGCAGCCGTACCAGCGATGTCCGTAAGGGGACCGGAGGACAACTCATCTGTGGCATCGAATGGTAACAAGGCAGACGGTGCATTGCCCGTTGCGAAGATTTGCGTTTGAACTGGCCCGCATGATCAACGCCATTCTACAGAACCTGATCCAGTCTCGAAGCGGCGAATGCCAAGCGCGGCTTGCCCATGACGCGGCGCCAGTTCTGGTGAAGCGCTGGAGCTGAATGTGTGGGCAGTGTCCATCTCAGAAAGGCCAATAGCCGCCAAAATCCGTCAACAATCTAATCTTGGTCCGGCCGCCTGCCGTTGCGCGGTGTGTCAATCTGGGGCAGCTTGCTTCGGAGAACTTTTACTGTCAGTTGAGAGGACCCTTATGGCAACACCTTCCAAGCCTACGCCAACCGCCAAGCGGGCGGCTTCCCCTGCCTTGATGAAACCGTTGACGCCATCGCCCGAACTGGCAGCTATTGTTGGAGCAGAACCGCTGCCGCGGGGGCAGGTCGTCAGCAAGGTATGGGACTATATTCGGACCCACAATCTGCAAAACCCGGCGAACAAGCGCGAGATCCTTGCGGACGCCGCGCTCAAGAAGGTGTTCGGGCGCGACAGCTGCACGATGTTCGAGATGAACAAGTATCTCGCGCAGCACTTGAAGTAGGATCGATCGCCACGCTTCGCGTGCTCGATTTTGGTTGCGCAGGCACTCGTGCCTTTCACAGGGCCTGAGTAGCAACGGAACAGAAAACATGGGGGTAATCACGGGAGCGACGAGCACCGATGCGATTGATGCGGATGTGGTGGTTAACGATTTAGAAGAGCAACTTGTCGTGAAACCTGCCCCCGCTTGGGACACTCTCCAATCAGGCTTTCTTCTGGGCTCATCAGTCGCTTAGCGGCAAGATTACAGGCGTCCCGGTTTGGACGCCGATTTACACCAGGTGGCGGCGCGGCGGAAGCGTGGCCCGCTCCCGGATTATCGAATAGCGAACCGCAGATTGGCTTCGACGTCATCGACAAAGTTGGGCGGCACACCAACATCGGTGGCGATGACACGCCACTGCATGATGGCCTCGGTAACCTCGCTGACCACCGCCTTCACAGCTCGCGCCGATACACCAGCTGATTTGCCGCCGGCGATCAGGCTGTCGAGTGTGAAATTATTGCGCAGGCCCGCCAACGACATCTGGTGCTGCGAAGTCCAATCGCCGCCTGGATTGTAGGCGTAGGCGATATCGAATGCCGGCGCGAGCCGCCAGGCGCCCGTGATATCCATCAGGAAAGCAATGTTCTTGACGTGGTCATCCTGGTTGCGTCCGATAATGTTGAACACAGCTCGACGAAACTGCTGGTCGAGCGTGTCCTGACCAAGTCCCAGTTCACGGATCGTCGTGAATGCCTGCTCATACGCATTAGCGCGCGGCTCATTGAAATCCAGATGAGCAAGGGCAGCTAGCGACTGCATGTGCAGCTTGTCCCCATTGGCAAGCCGGTCGAATCGGCGGGTCATAAAGTGTCGGCGACCGCCTTCGTCGAACAGGCGGCATTCGGTCATCTCGACGCCGGCTGCCGCCGCCATTTTCGAGTAAGCGAATTCGATCGTCCCGAACCCCTTGGGGTCGGCGAGCTCGTGATCCTTGTTATTGGCGACGCCATCGAACTTCATAAGCCAATAGCCAAAGCCGTCCGGCGCTTGGACTTGCCCTGAGCGAACTTCGTTGGTGTCGGGGTTCCAGGCGATAATTGCCTTGGCGCGTGCGCCACCGGCGGAGGTGCCGACGCGCAGAATTTCACGCAGCGCTTCTGCCTTTTCGTCGCTCGCGAACGTAACACGCAGATCCTTGCGATTGACGAGCACTTCGGACGCGAGCCTGACCAGCGCCTCGATCTCGACTGAGGCCGCGACCGTCGATACGGGTTCTTGAGCGGGCAGAAACTCAAGCGCGCCCATACCGCGTGTGCCAGTATAGCAAAG
>NZ_JBGTFM010000171.1:0-4600 GCF_041747255.1 Blastomonas sp.
ATCCGCGCGCGCTGGCCCGATGGCGCTGAGCGCCGTCGCGCGATTGATGCGGCGCTGGCCCCGGGTGGGCGACTTGATCCGCTCGCTAATGCCTCGGATACGGCGGTTCTCCAGTGGCTTGGTGCCCCAAACGCGAGCGCACAGGCAGGGGTCTATACGTTAGCGATCAAGTCAGACGATCCCGATGATCTGACAATTCGCCAGCTGCGGCTGTTGGGCAGCGCCGATCTGGTTATCCATGACGCAGACGTCACTGCGGATATTCTGGCGCGGGTTCGCGCAGATGCATCGCTTTCCATATTTGACGGCCAGGAGCCAGTGTCGCGCGAGGGGCGGATCATTGTCCGGTTGATGCGGGCGACAGCAGGAAGTTCATAAAAACCGTCGCGACCGGCTTGGTCGCATCCTCTTGCCACGCCCGCGCCTCGACATTGGCGACACGGCGACCAAGCCGGATGACCTCGCCCACCGCATAGGTGCGCAGTTCTCGCCCGCCACGCATGAAGTTGATGGTAATGTTGACCGGCTTGACGCGATAATCCCCGCCAATGCGGGCGCGCAATGCGGCTATGGCGGCGATCTCAAGCAGCCCGCTCAGCGCTCCGCCGTGCAGATAGCCCGGTCGCCCCGTCACCGCCGGGCTGAAATCGTAAGCTATCACCGGCATTTCGCCCAGCAAATGGTCGACATTCATGCCCATCGTTCTGGCAAAGGGCGGCAGGATCGCTTCGATGGCGGCAATGGTTGCTGTGTCGCTCATCAATCAGCCCAGAAAGTTTTCGACGTGGATGAAGGTACCGGCAACATGCGCCACGGGGTCACCCGGGTCACCATCATGCGCAACCCCACGCACAAAGGCGATGGAACGGGTGTATTTATAACATTCGCCGCGCCCGAACACCGTCTTGCCGGGGGTCGCAGGGCGCATGTAATCGACGCGCAGATCGAGCGTCACTTGCGGCCGAAAGGCTTTCATTGCGGTCCACACCGAAAGGCTGGTGGCATTGTCCATCAGGCTGATGATTGGCCCGGATGCGATAACGCCGCTGCTTTCATCACCGATCAGATTTTCGCTGTAGGGCAACTGCAGTTCGACCCAATTGTCACCATGGTCGCCATAACGCATGCCGATATGGCCACCATGACCGTGGCCTAGCATCATCTGCATGAAGGCGCGCGGGCTGAAGGTGAAGCTCTCCGGTGGCTGACCTGAGGCCTGGTCATTAACGGGTGCAGGGGTGTCGCTAGACATGAAGTGCATCTTTCATTCGACAGGATAACAGGCGTTGCCTGGCTCAGCGTCCCATCAGACAGCAAACTGCACGATGGTCAATTGCCATTTCATGCCACCGGGTTGCAGCGCAGCAGCTCCATTGCCACAGCGGCGGGTGAAGCATCCGGGCGCTGCAATTGACGATTGCTGCCCTGCCAAGCCCGGTTATAAGTCAAAACACGAAAAAGCCGGGGGGTCATTTCAAACGCATGTTCAATTCTTCAGATCAAATCGGCCAGATCGGCGAACTGATTCAGCTTGCCATGGCCCCAGCATTTCTGCTGGTGGCCACCGGCAACATCCTGCAGCTATTTGCCGGGCGGCTCGCACGCGTGATTGATCGCGAACGGGTGCAGATGGCCGCGTTTTACCGCACCGAAGGCGAAGAGCACACTCGTGTCGTGCTTGAACTGCGCAATCTTGACCGGCGGGCAGGCGTCGTAAATTCCGCCATTCTGCTCGGAACGCTTGGCGCGATGACGGTGAGTCTGCTGATCGCGACGCTGTTTATCATGGGGTTGACCGGCCTCGACCTGAGCGTCGTCATCGCAGCGGGCTTTATCCTGGCGATGCTGTTGCTGATTGTTGGCCTGACGCTGTTCGTGGTTGAAGTGAGGCTGGCAAACCGCAACATCCACGTAGAAAAACAGTTGCTCGAACTCGAAGACGAAGCCGCTTAGCGGTTTAACCAGCGGCGGGCGGCGTGGCTGCAGCATCGGCCCCGGCGGCGCCTTCGCCTGCCTCGGCAGCGGCAGGCGCTGCTTCGTCAGCAGGGGCAGATTCGGGCGCGGGTGCCGCAGGCAGGGGCAGGGGACTGTCCGTCAACGAGTTCATATAGGCCATCACATTGGCGCGGTCTTCCGGCTTGCCGAGGCCCGCAAAGCTCATCTTGGTGCCCTCAGCATAGGCGCGCGGCGATTTGAGCCAAGCATTCATTTCGTCGAAGGTCCACGGGCCTGCCTTCGCCTTCAAGGCAGCCGAATAATCAAAGCCGGCAACCGCAGCATGCGGCGCGCCCATGATGCCGTAAATGTTGGGACCAATGCCGTTGGCACCGCCCTTGGCAATCGAATGGCACGACGAGCATTTGGCGAAAACCTTTTCACCCTGCGCCGCATCGGCACTGGCGAGCAGCGTTGCGATTGGCACTTCAGCTTCTGCCGTGGCTTCGGACGAGACGACACCTTCGATCACAAAACCAAGCTGCTCAGGGCGCTCGGGCTTGTCGGCATGGAACATTTTGCCGCTGAGTATTGACAGGCCAAGCGCGGCGATCATTGCGCCCAGAACCCAACCTGCAATGGTGTTGCCTTTGTTTTCCATGCCCTGTTGCCTCATCTTTTCATTCGGCCAGGCTGATTTTCCTGCACCGGAACCGTGGAGTGAGGCTTTGATGCCGCGTCGCAACAAACCCCCCGTCTGACGGTTGCTCTAATCGTCACAATCATGGTTCGCAAGCCCCGTTGCGCCGGTTTTCGCCTTGTCGGCAGCCCATCCGCTGCTTATGCGACGGCCATATGGCCAGCTATCCAAAAATCGCACAGTCGCTTATCGCTACGATGGCAGCACGCGCCGCCGATGCGCCTGAGCGGGCCATCGCCTTTCAGGGTGCGCCTGGCGCCTTTTCGCATATTGCTGCGCAGGCGTTCGCACCCGACGCCCTGCCGCTGCCGTGCTTCTCGTTCGAAGATGCGATGGACGCGGTCAAGGACGGGCGCGCGGCACGTGCCATCATCCCGATTGAAAATTCGCAGCATGGCCGCGTGGCTGACATCCACTTTCTGTTGCCCGAAAGCGGACTGAACATCGTCGCTGAGTATTTCCTTCCGGTCCACCATTGCCTGCTTGCGAAAAGCAGTGGGCCGTTCGCGTCCGCGATCAGCCATCCACAGGCACTGGGTCAATGCCGCCAGTATCTGCGCGGCAACCATATCGCGCCGGTCAATTACGCCGATACGTCGGGGGCGGCGGCGTTTGTTGCTGAATCTGATGACGCCGGGCTGTGCGCCATCGCCTCGCGATTGGCAGGTGAACTGTTCGGGCTGGATATTGTGGCTGAGAGCATCGAGGATGCGGACCATAACATGACCCGGTTCGTTGTTCTGGCCGAAAGCGCCGATGACCCTTTGCCAGGCAACGGCCCGGTCATGACCAGCATGATTTTTGAGGTGAACAGCATCCCTGCTGCACTGTTCATGGCGTTATCCGGCTTTGCCACCAATGGCATCAACATGACCAAGCTGGAAAGCTATATCCGCGGCGGCAGCTTTGCAGCGGCAGAGTTTTATGCGGATATCGAGGGCATGCCGGGTGATCCGCCGGTGGACCGCGCGCTCAAGGTACTGGCCTATCACAGCAAATGGGTGCGCATATTGGGCAGTTATCCGCAGGCACTGCAGCGCGTTTAGCAGAAATCAGCTCTCACTTTCTGCCGTGCGCCCGAAGTGGCGATCAAGTCGCTTCATAATCGGCGTAACCGACAGGCCATGAATGACGATCGATGCAAGCACGATCAGCCCCACGACCTCCCACAGCAAATGATGCTCAGGAAAATCGCCGTGGTTGACGGCAAAAGCGAGATAATAGACCGACCCCAGTCCCCTGATCCCGAAAAACGCGATGACAAACAGCTCAAGTTTCGGTCGGTCTACGCCGATGAGCGCGATCCAGCCGATGAGCGGGCGGATGATCAGCAGTACCACCGCAGCCAGGCCGACGGCCTGCCAGCTTATTGACGCCAGCAGTCCGCCCCCGGTCAACATGCCCCCGAACAGCAGCAACAGCACCATCATCACAAGCCGCTCGGTCTCGTCAGCGAAATCAAGCAGTTCTCGATTAAATTCATCGCCCTGTGATGCATTACGCAGCATCAGCGCGGCGACAAAAACCGCGAGAAACCCATAGCCCTGAACAAATTCTGCTATCGCATAGATCGCGAGGGTCATGCCAAGGGCAATAAAGCCGTCACCGGTGCGTGACAGCCTGGTATCGTCGGGCAGGAAATAAATGATGCGCCCCAGCAACCACCCGCCAGCCAGCCCCGCGAGCAAGCCGAGACTCAGTCGCCAAATGACATCGTGCCATAACCATAATCCCAGCCCGCCCGCACTCAAGCCTGCGCCCGCTGCGAGCAGAGCCAGATAGACAAAGGGAAACGCAAGTGCATCGTTGAGGCCAGCCTCTGACGTGAGCGCAAAACGCGCCTCACACCCTTCATCACCATCTGACCGTTCGATCTGGACATCGGAAGCCAGGACCGGGTCGGTCGGCGCCAGACAGGCGCCAAGCAGAATGGCGGAAGCCAGAGGCAGGCCGATGATCCACATG
>NZ_JBGTFM010000172.1:0-6724 GCF_041747255.1 Blastomonas sp.
ACCGGCAAGCGCACCGAGGGTATCTATTTTGCCGGGTTCTTCTTTATGCAAAAATGCGTCGGCGGGCTGGGCATATTGGTCTCCTCGCTGATCCTGACCTCCACCGGTTTTCCTGATGGCGCGCAGCCCGGCGCGGTAGAGGACGATGTGCTGGACCGTCTGGCCGTCACCTTCGCAATCATCACCGCCATTATCGGTGCTGCCTGCGCCTATATGTTCACTCGCTTCCCGCTGGGGCGCGCCGATCATGAGGCGCGTCTTGCCGAAATCGCCACCCGCTAATTTTTTCCATTTATGAAAGGACGTTTTTCCCATGGATTTTGACCTTACCGAACGCCAGACCTATTGGCGCGACCGTGTCCGCGCGTTCATTGAAAGCAACGTCCGCCCGCGGATGAAGGATTATTACGCCCAGCAGGCCGAGGGCAGCCGCTGGAAAGTACTGCCGGTGATCGAGGAGGAAAAAGCGCGCGCCAAGGCCGCGGGCATCTGGAACCTGTTCATGCCGCCATCCAACCCCAATCTCACCCACATCGACGACAGCTTCGAGTTTGAGGGGCCGGGCCTCACCAACCTTGAATATGCGCTGTGTGCTGAAGAAATGGGCCGCATCGAGATGGCGAGCGAGGTGTTCAACTGCTCGGCGCCTGACACCGGCAATATGGAGGTGTTCCATCGCTATGGCACGCGCGAGCACAAGGAACAGTGGCTGAAACCGCTGATGAACGGCGAAATTCGCTCGGCCTTTCTGATGACCGAACCGCAGGTCGCGTCATCCGATGCCACCAACATCGAAACCTCGATCCGGCGCGAGGGCGATGAGTATGTCATCAACGGCCGCAAATGGTGGTCGTCGGGCGCCGGCGATCCGCGCTGCAAGATCGCCATCGTCATGGGCAAGACCAATTTTGAGGCGCAGCGCCATGCCCAGCAATCAATGGTGCTGATGCCGCTCGATGCGCCGGGCGTCACCATCCTGCGTCATCTGCCGGTGTTCGGCTATGACGATGCGCCGCATGGGCACATGGACATCGAACTGAAGGACGTGCGCATCCCGGCAAGCAATTTGCTGCTTGGCGAAGGGCGCGGCTTTGAGATCGCGCAGGGGCGCTTGGGGCCGGGCCGCATCCACCACTGCATGCGCACGATTGGTGTGGCCGAAGAGGCGCTCGCCAAAATGGCGCGGCGGCTGCAGACGCGTGTCGCGTTCGGCAAGCGCATTTCGGAGCACAGCATCTGGGAGCAGCGCCTCGCCGAGGCGCGCATTGACATCGAGATGACCCGGCTGCTCTGCCTGAAAGCCGCCGACATGATGGACAAGGTCGGCAACAAATACGCCAAGGCCGAGATCGCAATGATCAAGGTTGCTGCCCCCCGCATGGCACTCAAGATCATCGATGATGCAATCCAAGCGCATGGCGGCGCCGGGGTCAGCGAAGACTTCGGTCTGGCCAAAGCCTATGCCCATATGCGCACATTGCGGCTGGCCGACGGCCCCGATGAGGTCCACAACCGCACCATCGCACGCATCGAACTGGGCCGGCACGGTGTGAATGACGATCATGGCGCGTTGAGCTCAGGCGATCTGGGCGTGGCGCGCTGACCTTACCCTCTCCCTTTACGGGAGAGGGACAGCTTCGCGCAGCGAAGCAGGGAGAGGGCGGGGAGCACGACCGGTGCAACCCCTCCCCCTCTCCAACGTCGATTGGAGAATACAATGAAAGCTGCCGTCTGTTTTGAGCCCGGCACGCCGCTGGAAATCCGCGAAGTCATCGTCGACACGCCCGGCCCGCGCGAGGTGTTGATCCGCACCGTCGCCACCGGGGTGTGCCGGTCTGATCTGCACTTCGTCGATGGCAGCTACCCGCACCCCCTACCCTTCATCCCCGGCCATGAGGCAGCAGGAATCGTCGAGGCGGTCGGCGATGGCGTGACGATGGTCAAGGTCGGCGACGCTGTCGTCACCTGCCTCAGCGCGTTTTGCGGCCATTGCGAATTCTGTGTCACCGGGCAAATGGCGCTGTGCATGGGCGGCGATACGCGCCGCTCGCCCGATCAGCCGCCGCGCCTTCGCCTCGGAGATGGTCCCGTCCACCAGATGCTGAACCTCTCGGCTTATGCAGAGATGATGCTGGTGCATGAACACGCCTGCGTGGCCATCAACCCCGAAATGCCGCTCGACCGCGCTTGCGTGATCGGCTGCGCGGTAACGACCGGCGCAGGCGCGGTGTTCAACGCCGCCAATCTGGTGCCGGGAGAGACGGTCGCGGTCGTCGGCTGCGGCGGGGTGGGCCTTGCCGCTATCAATGCCGCCAAAATAGCAGGCGCCGGACGGATCATCGCGATCGATCCGGTGCCGGAAAAGCGCGCACTCGCACACAAACTGGGGGCGACCGATATGGTCGACTCAGGATTGGAAAGCGCCGCTGCCGATGTCATTGAAATGACCAGGGGCGGGGTACACCATGCCATTGAGGCGGTAGGACGCCCGGTCTCGGGCGCGATGGCGGTGAAGGTGCTGCGGCGCGGCGGCACGGCCACGATTCTTGGCATGATGCCGCTCGCCGAAAAGGTTAGCCTGGGCGCGATGGAATTGCTGCAGGGCAAAAAACTGCAGGGCGCGCTGATGGGCAACAACCGCTTCCCGGTCGAAATCCCCCGCCTTGTCGATTTCTACATGCGCGGGCTGCTCGATCTTGACACGATCATTGCCGAACGCATGCCACTCGCTCGGATCAACGATGCCTTTGATGCCTTGCGCGTTGGCGATTCCGCGCGCTCGGTCATCACCTACGATTGAATGGCGAAAGACTAGAGACATGGAACAGATTGACGCGCAGGCGACAATGACCGGCACGATGGAGGTGCCTGAGAAGGACCGGCTCGATGAGGCAAAGCTCACCATCTGGTTCGAACAGAATGTAGAGGGATTTGTAGGTCCTTTAAGTTTTTCGAAGTTCAAGGGCGGCCAGTCCAACCCTACCTACAAGGTCACCACGCCGGGCGCATCCTATGTGCTGCGGCGCAAGCCGTTTGGCCCGCTGCTGCCCTCTGCCCATGCAGTCGACCGCGAATATCGGGTGCAGGCCGCGCTTTATGATCAGGGCTTTTCGGTCTCGCGCCAGTTTGGGCTGTGCGAAGATGACAGCGTTGCCGGGTCGATGTTCTACGTCATGGGGTTCACCGCTGGCGACAGCTACTGGGACGGCACCCTGCCCGGCAAGACCTCCCAGCAGCGCACCCAGATCTACAACGCGATGATCGATACGCTGGCCAAGCTGCACAGCTATGACCCCGCCGCCATCGGGCTGGAAAGCTATGGCAAGCCCGGCAATTATTGCGCGCGGCAGATCGCGCGCTGGTCAAAGCAATATCGCCTGTCAGAGACTGAGACGATCCCTGAAATGGACCAGCTGATCGATTGGCTGGAAAAAACCGTGCCCGAGCAGCGCGGCTTCGGCATCGCGCACGGCGACTATCGCATCGACAACATGATTTTCGATCCCGATGAGTCGCAAGTGCTTGCGGTGCTTGATTGGGAACTGTCGACGCTGGGCGATCCGATTGCCGATCTGTCCTATTTCCTGATGAGCTGGATTCAGCCCGCCGAAGGGCGCAACGGCCTGCTGGACGTCGATTTCAAAGGCTTGGGAATTCCGACCATGGATGAGGCGCTGGCCCGCTATGTCGAAAAGGCCGGTCTCACCGATGTGCCCGATATGGACTGGTATCTCGCCTATAACCAGTTCCGCATCGCTGCGATCTTGCAGGGCATCAAGAAGCGCGTCATCGATGGCACCGCATCAAGCGCCCAGGCTGAACAGATGGCGCAGCGCGTTATTCCGCTGGCGACGGCGGCGTGGGATTATGCGAAAAAAGCGGGTGCCAAATGAGCGGATCGCCGTTTGATTTGACCGGCAGGGTCGCAATCATCACCGGGTCATCGCGGGGCATCGGCCGCGCGACAGCGGAGCAGATGGCAGCGCACGGCGCGAAGGTCGCCATCTCCAGCCGCAAGCAAGACGCCTGTGACGCGGTTGCGGCTGAACTGAACGCCCGGCAAGGCGCAGGCACGGCAATTGCGGTGGCGGCCAACATCTCCAGCAAGGATGACCTGCAGAACCTGGTCACCCGTACCCGCGAGGACCTTGGCCCGATTGACATCCTGGTCTGCAACGCGGCGTCGAACCCCTATTACGGGCCGATGAGCGGCATCGCCGACGACCAGTTCCGCAAGATCATGGACAACAACATCTTGTCCAATCACTGGATCATCCAGATGGTGCTGCCCGATATGCGCGAGCGCAAGGCCGGGGCAATCATCATCATATCGTCGATTGGCGGACTGCAGGGCAGCAAGAGCATTGGCGTCTACAACATCTCCAAGGCTGCCGATTTCCAACTCGCGCGCAATCTGGCAGCGGAACTGGGCAACGACAACATCCGCGTCAATTGCATCGCGCCGGGGCTGATCCAGACCGACATGGCCCGCGCCCTTTGGGAGAACCCCAAGCTGATGGACTATATCGCGCGCGTAACCCCACTGGGCCGGATCGGCCAGCCGAATGAAATCGCAGGTGCTGCGGTGTTTCTCGCATCGGACGCATCGACCTATATCACCGGCCAGTCCATCGTCATCGATGGCGGCACCACCATCGCATCAGCGCTTTAAGCGCGCACGGCATCAGGAGAGACCCATGGACCTTGAAGGCAAGATCGCCATCGTCACCGGCGCAGGCAGCGGCATTGGCAGGGCTACGGCCTTGCTGTTTGCACAGCACGGCGCAAAGGTCATCGCCGCCGATATCACCGGCAAGCAGGACGAGACCGCTGCGGAAAATCCGGCAGCGATCACGGCGGTGAAAGCCGATGCGGGGAGCGAAGCCGACGTGCAAATGCTCGTCGCCAAGGCACTGGAACTGCACGGCAGCCTGCAGGTGTTTTATGCCAATGCTGGTATCTCCGGCGGGATGGAGGGCATTTTCGACCAGTCCGTGGAGGAATGGGAACGCATCCTGCGGATCAATCTCATCGGACCGTTTCTGGCGATCAAGCACGGCGGCAAGGCGATGGCCGATGGCGGCAAGGGCGGTTCGATCATCTGCACAGCTTCGGTCGCGGGGCTTCGCTCTGGCGCGGGCGGCCCGGCGTATACAGCGAGCAAGGCTGGCGTGATCAATCTCGTGCGGATCGGCGCGCAGCAGCTGACCGGCAGCAGCGTACGCTGCAACGCGATCTGCCCCGGCCTGATCGAGACCGGCATGACCGAATTCATCTACAACAAGGCGCGCGAACGCGGCTTTGAGGATAAGATCGGTCAGCTCAACCCATTGCAGCGCGGCGGCATACCCAACGAGATTGCTGAGGCGGCGCTGTTCCTCGCGTCGGACCGGTCAAGCTACGTCAACGGCCATGCATTGGTCGTCGACGGTGGCCTATCTGCCTCACACCCTTATGCGCGGCAGAAATTCGGCCAGACCGCATCCTGACCCTCCAAGCATTGATGGAATGAAACGCATGTCGCTGACCCTATCCGATCCCACTGAACTTGGCTTTGACGCGCGCCTGCTTGATCGCATCCCGGCGCATATCAAGGCCAAGTATCTTGATACCGGACGCCTGCCTCATGCTGCGCTGCTGATTGGACGCGGCGATGAGGTGGTGCATCTCTCGCTGCAGGGAGAGGCACGCGCCGGGCAGTCACTGGCCGAGGACGCGATCTTTCGCATCGCCAGCATGACCAAGCCGATCACCTCGATTGTGTTGATGCAACTGGTTGAGGAAGGCAAGATTGCGCTGGCCGATCCGGTGCACCGGGTGATTCCAGAATGGAAAAACCTTGGCGTGTTCGTTTCGGGCGGAGGCGCCCAGCCGTTCGTCACCCGGCCCACGACGCAGCCGATGCGGATGATTGATCTGCTGCGACACACATCGGGACTGACTTATGGCTTTCAGGAGCGCACCGCGATTGACGCGGCTTATCGCAAGCACAAGCTCGAAGCCTTTGCCGGGCCAGAGCTTGAGGATTTCATCAAGGTGCTCGCCGAAATTCCGCTGCAGTTCGATCCCGGCACCGCCTGGAACTATTCGGTTTCCACCGATGTGCTCGGCGCGATCATCCAGCGCATTGAGAACAAACCGCTCGACGTAGTTTTCGCCGAACGGCTGACCGGGCCGCTGGGGATGAACGACACGCAGTTTCGCATCCCGCAAGACAAGCTCGACCGGGTGCCCGATTGCTACGTTTTCGATGCGGCGGCGAAGATGAAACTCTACGATTCGGGTGCCAGCAGCGCCTGGGGCAAGCCCATGCCGCAGCTGTCGGGCGGCGGCGGGATGTCTTCCACGCTCACCGACTATCACCGCTTCTGCCGGATGCTGCTCAATGGCGGCACGCTCGATGGTGTGCGCATCATCGGGCGCAAGACGCTTGATCTGATGACCGCCAACCACTTGCCCGGCGGCGGCGACCTTACCCAGCACAGCAAGGCCCTCTTCAGCGAGGCGGAGAACGCCGGCGCAGGCTTTGGTCTGGGCTTTGCGACCACCATCGACAATGCCGCTACCGGCGTTCACGGGTCGAACGGTGATTTCTATTGGGGCGGCATGTTCTCCACCGCCTTTTTCGTCGATCCGGTCGAAGATGTCATCATGATCTTCATGACCCAGCTCATGCCCTCCAGCACCTATCCCATCCGCCGCGAGATCAAGACGATGCTCTACG
>NZ_JBGTFM010000173.1:0-11510 GCF_041747255.1 Blastomonas sp.
ACCGGATCATAGCCGACCCGGCCCAGCCATTTCTTCGCGCTGTCCGACAGGTCGATGGTGATCTTGCGGTCCTTGAGCAGCTTGGCAACCCGCGCTACCTGAATCTCGACGATTGGCGCCATATGCTCCTCACCCAGCCGATGGAACAGGATGATCTCGTCAAGCCGGTTGAGAAATTCAGGGCGGAAATGACCGCGCACAATCTCCATCACCTGCGGTTCGACATCCTTGACCTTCTGGTCCTCGGTCAGCGACGAGAGATACTGGCTGCCAAGGTTAGATGTAAGGATGATCAGCGTGTTCGAAAAATCAACGGTGCGGCCCTGGCCGTCGGTCAGCCGACCATCGTCGAGCACCTGCAGCAGCACGTTGAAAACATCGGAATGTGCCTTTTCAACCTCATCGAACAGGATCACCTGATAGGGCCTGCGCCGCACCGCCTCGGTCAACACGCCGCCTTCCTCATAGCCGACATAGCCCGGAGGCGCGCCGATCAGCCGTGCGACCGCGTGCTTTTCCATGAACTCGCTCATGTCGATGCGCACCATGGCGCTGTCGTCATCGAACAGGAACCCGGCGAGCGCGCGGGTCAGCTCGGTCTTGCCGACGCCGGTAGGGCCGAGGAACAGGAAGCTGCCCAAAGGCCGGTTCGGATCCTGCAGCCCGGCGCGCGAACGGCGCACCGCCTTGGCGACGGCCTCAACCGCCGCCGCCTGGCCGATGACCCGCTTGCCGATATGTTCTTCCATCGCGAGCAGCTTCTCGCGCTCACCAGCCAGCATCCGCTCCATCGGTATGCCGGTCCATTTGCTGACCACGGCGGCGATGTCGTCCTCGGTCACTTCCTCGCGCAGCATCGCGCCTTCGGTGAGGGTCACGGCTTCGGCCAGCTTGCGCTCAAGCTCGGGAATGCGCCCGTAGGAGAGTTCGCCCGCACGGGCCAGATCGCCATTGCGCTGCGCCTGCTCCAGCTCGATGCGCAAGGCGTCGAGCTCTTCCTTGAGCTTTGCCTCGGCGTTGATCTTGTCTTTCTCGCCCTGCCAGCGTGTGGTCAGTTCCGCCGATTGCTGTTCGAGATCGGACAGCTCCTTTTGCAAGGCGACCAGCCGGTCCTTCGACGCCGCGTCATTCTCCTTGCCCAGCGCCGATGCCTCGATCTTCAGCTGAATGATCCGCCGGTCAAGTCCTTCAATTTCCTCAGGCTTGCTCTCCACTTCCATGCGGATGCGGCTGGCGGCCTCGTCCATCAGGTCGATGGCCTTGTCGGGCAAAAAGCGGTCGGAGATATAGCGGTTGGATAGCGTTGCCGCTGCCACCAAAGCATTGTCGGTGATCCGCACGCCGTGGTGCAGCTCGTATTTCTCCTTGAGGCCGCGCAGGATCGAGATCGTGTCCTCGACATTGGGCTCGCCAACGAACACCGGCTGGAACCGCCGCTGCAGCGCGGGGTCCTTTTCGACATGCTTCTGATATTCGTCGAGCGTGGTCGCGCCAATGCAGTGCAGTTCGCCGCGCGCGAGTGCGGGCTTCAACAGGTTGGACGCGTCCATTGCGCCTTCGCCCTTGCCTGCGCCGACCAAGGTGTGCATTTCATCAATGAACAGGATGATCTCGCCATCGGCACGCTTGACCTCGTCAAGCACCGCCTTCAGCCGCTCCTCAAACTCGCCGCGATATTTCGCACCCGCAATCAGCGATCCCATGTCGAGTGACATCAGACGGCGATCCTTTAAGCTGTCAGGCACGTCGCCATTGGCGATGCGCAGCGCCAGCCCCTCGGCAATCGCGGTTTTGCCAACGCCCGGTTCGCCGATCAGCACTGGATTGTTCTTGGTCCGCCGCGCCAAGATCTGCACCGTGCGGCGGATTTCCTCATCGCGGCCGATGACCGGGTCGAGCTTGCCCTCGCGCGCCACCTCGGTGAGGTCGCGGGCATATTTCTTCATCGCTTCGTAGCTCTCTTCCGCGCTGGCCGAATTGGCCGCGCGCCCGCCGCGCAAGGTTTCGATCGCGGTATTGAGCGCTTCGGGGGTCACTCCGGCCTTGGCCAGCGCATCGCCAGCCTTCGTGCCCTTGGCGAGCGCGACGGCGAGCAGCAACCGCTCGACGGTGACAAAGCTGTCGCCCGATTTGGCCGCGACCTGTTCGGCGCTGTCAAGCAGCCGCACCGCGTCATTGTCCAGCCCCGGCGTCTGCTGCGCCCCGCCGCCCGAGACAGCAGGCACCTTTGCGAGCAGCGCATCGACCTCTTGCACCGCGACCGGCGCAGCCCCGCCCGCGCGAGCAATCAACCCGGCGGCCATGCCCTCGGTGTCTTCCAGCAGTGCTTTGAGAATATGCTCCGGGCTGATCCGCTGGTGGTTCATGCGGATCGCCACCGTCTGCGCCGATTGCAGAAATCCCTTGGCGCGATCAGTAAATTTTTCGAGGTTCATGGGTGTGTCTCCGCCCTATCTCAAGCCCTTGCCAGCCAGAGATAGTGTTGCCGATATGCAACGCAAGGGCCTCGCATTGAGCTTGGTTTGAATTACAGTTCTGCTAGCCTAGGGCCATGGCAGCACCTTCTATTATTGATGAGGCCAGAGTGGCCCTGAACGAGGCATTGAACAGAGGCTTACGAAGCGACGATCTTGAACGCGCGATTGTCTTAATCGGAAGCACAGCGTTCAGAGAAGAGTTTATTTACCGTGCTTCTGTGTTGAACGACCCGGCGGAACGGATACGGATGCTCGATGATTGGCGAGCATTGGCGCGAACATGCAGACAGCAGTGGGACCGCAAAGATTTTGGAAGGCAAACGCTAATAGCTTTAGGGATCAGTGGCGGTGGCTCAGCCGTTGTCGCTGCGCTCGTTGCCGCCGCTAATCCTGCAAGCGCTCCCCTGCTTGCGTTGGCGATGCTGATTGGCGCAGGTGGTGCAGCCAGAAGCTATTTTGGTGGACAATCGTTGACCGATGAAATGTCGTTGCTTGGGCAGATCGCCGATGCCATATCTGCAACTCTAGAGGACACAAAGTGATGCTGGCTGAACTTTTGACAGACATCGACCTCATCCATGGGGCTTTGATAGTCGTCCCGTTATTTTGCGGGCTGGCGACAGAGGCAATGATATGGTTTTTTTCATCGAGAAAGGCTGTCAGCAATGCTCATGGCGAAGAGCTTGCAAGGCTGACCACCGCACTTGAGCAGCAGTATTTTGAACGGCTTCGGCGCGAAGCTACTGAGAAAACCGTCCGGACCTAAGTCACTATAGCAATCCGCATTACCTACAGCATTGTCAGTAGACGCAGCCCAATCTGATGATATTGTGCGGATCATGCTGCGCCTGTTCACACGTCTCGCCATCGGCCTTGCCGTCATCCTCGTCGTTGCCGCCATCGGGCTGTTTGTGTGGGAACCTCTGTTCGCCGAGGACGCTGCCCCGCCGCCCGCGCGCAGCTATGATGTTGAGATCATCCGCGACGATTATGGGGTGCCGCATATCTACGGCAAGACCGACCCTGACGTCTCGTACGGCATCGCCTATGCGCACGCCGAAGACGATTTTTCGACGCTGCAGGAAGTCGCCGCAATGACGCGGATGCGGATGGGCGCGATGAACGGGCAGGATGGCGCGAAGATCGATTTCGTCGCGCATCTGCTCGACATTCGCGGCACGGTTGACCGCAAATACAAGGCGCTTCCCGCCGACATTCGCGCGCTGCTCGATGCCTATGCGGCAGGGCTCAACCATTATGCCGACGAGCACCCAGAGGAGGTGCGCCTGTCGGGCCTCTTCCCGCTTAACGGCGAAGACATCGCAGCGGGTTTTGCGCTGCGTTCGCCGTTTTTCTTCGGGCTTGATTCGGTGCTCGGCGCGCTTGCAGAGGACAATGACCTGCCCATCGAGGGCGGCCCAAAGCTGACTGGCAAAGAAGTTGCGCGGATTACGCCGATCGGCCCCGAGCCCGATATGAACGGGTCCAACGCCTTTGCCGTGGCACCGGCGCGCTCGACCGACAATGTCACCCGGCTGGTTTCAAATTCGCATCAGCCCTGGCGCGGCGGTGTCGCATGGTATGAACTGGTGGTGCATTCTGAGGAAGGCTGGGATTTCGCCGGTGCGACCTTCCCCGGATCACCCTATCCGTTTCTGGGCCACAACAAGACTTTGGGCTGGACCAACACGGTCAACCGGCCCGACCTGATCGACGTATTCAAGCTCGTGCTCAACGAGGATGGCTCGCAATACCGGCTCGATGGGCAATGGCGCGATCTCGAGGCAAAACGTGTCTGGCTGGGGGTCAAGTTCGGACCGTTTACTGTGCCCTTTCCGCAAACCGTCTATCGCTCCGCACACGGCCCGGTGATCAAGAACGGCAAGGGCGCGTTTGCGATCCGGTACGCTGGCATCGACGACCTGAAAATGCTCGACCAGTATTTCCGCCTCAACAAGGCGCGCGACTTTGCTGAATGGCAGGCGGCGATGGCGATGCAAGGCGTACCTGCAACCAACTTCATCTATGCCGATGCCCAGGGCAATATCGCGATGGTGTACAACGCGCTGTTTCCGGCGCGCAAGCCGGGTGCCGATTGGCGGGGCATCCTGCCGGGTGACCGCAGCGAACTCATCTGGAAAGGCCATGTCGGCTGGGATCAGGTGCCGATGCTCGTCAATCCGAGTTCGGGCTATATCATGAATGCCAACAACACCCCGTATGTGGCCTCAGGCCCGGGCGACGAACTTGATCCGGCTGGTTTTTCGCCGCTGCTCGGCATCGAATCCGACATGACCAACCGCGCCCGGCAGGCGATCAAGCTGTTTGAGGCGGCGGGCAAGATCGACGCAGCGACGCTCGCGAAAATCAAATATGATGTGGGCTACGACAAGGCTGATTATGCGACCGAGTGGGTTGCGGCGCTGCTCGCGCTGAAGCCTGAGGGCAATACGCAGATCACCGAGGCGCAGGCGCTGATCCGCGCATGGGACTGGCAGCTGGACGGCAAGGGCACAGGCGACGCGCTGATGTTGATGCTGATGCGCCCCGCGATGCGCGAGAGCTATCGCCGCAAGCCGCTGCCCGATGCGCGCGAGGTGCTGACCGAGACGATCGACCACCTGACCAAGCATTTCGGATCGCTCGACCCAAAACTTGGCACTGTGCTGCGGCTGCGGCAAGGCAAGACCGATCTCCCGCTTGATGGGGGTAGCGACACGCTGCGCGCATCCACGCTATGGGATGTCGAGGACGACGGGCGGCTGGCGGTGCGCCATGGTGACAGCTTCATCCAGTTCATTGAATGGGACGCTGCAGGCAAGGTCGCCTCGCGCTCGGTCCAGCCGTTCGGGTCAGCGACCACCCGGCCCGACAGCCCGCATTACACCGATCAGGCGCAGATGTTCGTCAACCATCAGACCAAGCCGGTGCATTTCACCCGTGAAGCCCTGGCGGCGCATACAAAACGCCGTTACCGGCCCTGATTGGCGCTTGAAAGCGGGGCGACAGGCTTTATGGTTTCGTTTAGCAATGCAATGCTCCGGTTGGTGGTCACCAGTCGCCCTGCATAGGCATGTGATATCTTAAGATGAGGTCAGCTCCCATGAATAAGCCTTTCCGTTCTTTGTTCGCCGCTTCAGCTCTGGCGATGTCGGTTGCCCTCGCCCCGACAATCTCGTTTGCGCAGGACGCCGCGCCTGTGGCCGAACTGGTCAAGAGCGTCAACATTCCCTACCAGCAGTTTACCCTCGACAATGGCTTGACCGTGATCGTGCACGAAGATCGCAAGGCGCCGATTGTTGCGGTGTCGATCTGGTATGATGTCGGGTCGAAGCACGAGCCCAAGGGCAAGACCGGCTATGCGCATCTGTTTGAGCACATCATGTTCAATGGCTCGGAAAACGCATCGGGCGACTATTTCGAATATCTCAAAGCCCTGGGCGCGACCGATTTCAACGGAACGACATGGCTTGACCGCACCAACTATTTCCAGACCGTGCCCAAGGCCGCGCTTGAGGGCGCACTGTTCCTCGAAAGCGACCGGATGGGCAGCCTGCTCGGCGCGGTGACCCAGGAAACGCTGACCAACCAGATCGGCGTGGTGCAGAACGAAAAGCGCCAGGGTGACAACCAGCCATATGGTCTGGTGCAATACAAGCAGATCGAACTGTTGATTCCGCCCGAGCATCCATATGGCCACTCGACCATCGGATCGCTTGCTGATCTGCAGGCGGCATCGCTTGATGACATGAAAAAATGGTTCACCGATCATTACGGCCCCAACAACGCTATCCTTGTGCTTGCCGGCGATATCGACAGCGCCGAAGCCCGGCCGCTGGTCGAAAAGTGGTTCGGCGGCATCGCCAGAGGCCCGCAGGTCGCGAAACTCAACCCGCCGCTGCCCACGCTGACAGAGGAAAAAGTCGCGATTATGAACGACAAGGTGCCGACTGCGCGCCTGTATCGCTCATGGATTGTGCCCGGTCTGAATGACCCGGAATTCGACGCAATCGATGTCGGCATGACCGTATTGGGCGGGCTCGCCAGCTCGCGGCTCGACAATATTCTGGTGCGCGAAGAGCAGAAAGCGGTGGCCGTGACTGCTTTCACACTGCCATTCGTGCACGGCAGCATGGTGCAGATCTATGCCGATGTGAAACCGGGTGAAGATGTCGATGCGGTGTCAGCACGGCTAGATGAAATCCTGACCGATTTCTTCAAAACCGGGCCGACCGCCGATGAGGTTAAGCGGGTTGCGACGCGCGATGCCGCACAACGCATTTCGGGCCTTGAACAGGTCGGCGGCTTCACTGGCAAGGCAGTGACTTTGGCCGAGGGCGCGCTCTATTCTGACAATCCGGCGTTCTACAAGAAGCAGCTGGAAGCACTGGCGGCGATGACGCCACAAAAGGTCACCGCGGCGATGCAGAAGTGGCTGACCCGCCCCACCGCCAAGATCCACGTGCTGCCTGGTGAGCGCGAGGCCTATGACGAGACGGCCGCGCGCGGCGTGAACAGCGGCGTCGGTTTTACCTCGCCCGCGTTTTTCAGCAGCCTGTTTGCCGATGACTTCATGGGCGATGCCTCGGTGCGCGGCCCGCTTGCCAATGTTGACCGCAGCCAGATGCCCAAGCCCGGCCCGGTGCCCGATCTTGAGTTTCCTGCTGTTGAAGTGGCCAAGCTCTCCAATGGCATCACCGTGCGTTTCGCCAAACGCGACGCGGTGCCTGTGGTCCGCGTCGCGGTGAGCTTTGACGCAGGCTTTGCCAGCGACCCGCGCGATGCGCTGGGCACCAACAGCCTGATGATCGCGCTGCTTGATGAGGGCACGACCACCCGCACTTCGGTCCAGTTTGCCGAAGCGCAGGAGCGGCTGGGCGCTGAGGTTTCCGCCGGCTCCAACCTTGACAACACCACCGTATCATTGCGTGCGATGAAACCCAATCTGGCCGGATCGCTCGATCTGCTGGCTGATGTCATCAAGAACCCGGCGTTCGACGCCAAGGAGCTTGAGCGCGTGCGCGTGCAGCAGCTCACCCGCATTCAGGGCGAGAACACCCAGCCGCAGGGGCTGGCGTTGCGTAACCTGCCACCGCTGCTTTACGGCCCGCAGCACCCTTATGGGGTGCCGCTGACCGGTACTGGTGATCCGGCGGTTGTCGCCAAGCTGAGCCGCGATCAACTGGCTGCCTACCACGCCCAGTGGATGCGGCCCGAGCGCGCTTCAATCTATGTCGTCGGCGATACCGATCTGGCTGAAATCCTGCCGATGCTCGAAACGCGCTTCGGCAAATGGGCGTCCAACCGCATGGCGTTGACGCAGAAGGACTTCAGCGCCGCGGTGCCCGCAGGTGCGGGCAAGATCATCGTCATCGACCGGCCGAATTCGCCGCAGTCGCTGATCCTGGCCGGTCAGGTGCTCAAGGCCAAGGGAACGGACAACCTGCTTGCGTTGGAAACCGCCAACGAGATTTTGGGAGGCGATTTCCTCTCGCGGATCAACATGGACCTGCGTGAGACCAAGGGTTGGTCCTATGGCTCGCGCTCCATCATCCAGCGCCCCAAGCAGGACGTGCCGTTCCTGGTGTTTGCACCTGTACAAACCAACCAGACCGGCCCGTCAGTGGCGGCGATCATCGAACAGATGGATGCCTTCGTGGGTGACAAGGGCGTGACGTCGGCGGAACTGGAACGCACCGTCAACGGCAACAGCCTTGAACTGGCGGGCAATTACGAGCGCTCGGCCTCTGTCCTCGGACAGATGCAGGCGGATGTGCTATATGGTCGCCCGGCCAACTATGCCGAAACGCTCGCCGCGCAGTATCGCGAACTTGACGCCGACACACTCAACGCCGCGATGCGCACTGCGCTCGATCCCAAATCGCTGACCTGGCTGATCGTTGGCGATGCGGCAAAGATCGAGGAGCAGCTCAAGGCGTTGAACATGCCGATCGAAATCCGTCGTGCTGCTCCGGCAGCAGGCGACAAGTAGACCGCTCAACAACCGACCAACCGAGAAGAGGAACTATTATGTCAGTAGCAGGCCAATATGATTGCGTGACCAAATCGCCCATGGGTGACCAGAAATCGGTGCTAACGGTCAATGTGGACGGCGACAGCTGGACCGGATCGAACGCCGGTCAGATGGGCGCGCTCGAGATCAACGACGGCAAGGTTGACGGCAACACCCTGACCTGGACCATGGACATGAAGGTGCCGATGCCGATGAAGCTGGAAGGCGAAGCGGTCGTTGACGGCGACACCATCACCGGCGCGATCAAGGCCGGCGCGTTCGGCACCATGGCAATGTCTGGCACGCGCAAGGCGTAAGCGATTGAGTCCTTCCCGGCACTCGGGGAGGGGGACCATCCGCACGAAGGTGGAGGGGAAGCGGGATTGTGTACACGCGCAGGCGATGCACCCTCCCGCTTCCCCTTCGTCGTTGTGGGAGCATAGGACTGCCGTCGACAAACCCCTGAAACACGTTCAGGGTGACGATATTGTGCAGCCAGCAGCCGACGATTACTTCAGACGGTGCGCATCGACCGGATCATGCGGGTCCGGAGTTTCGTTCGACGATCGTTTGCCTGCGCAACAGGGCGAGCGCCATAGCGATTGTTTTCCGGCGAACGCCGGAATCGAGAGCGAGGTTGTGCCATGCTGCCTTGGGCTCCGGCTTTCGCCGGAGAACAGCTTTAACGAAATGGCGTCTACTTCCCACCGTCACCAGCCTTTGCCAGCTTTGCCTTTTCGCGCGCGATGAACGCTTCCATTTGCGCCTCCATCACCGGCAGCGGCACCGATCCCAGCGCCAGAAACGTATCGTGGAACGGCCGCTGGTCGAACGCGCTGCCCAGCTCAGCCTCGGCCTTGGCGCGCAGCCTGCGGATACTGATTTCGCCCAGCTTATAGGCCAAAGCCTGCCCGGGCCATGTGATATAGCGGTCGATCTCGGTCTCGACATCGCGCTGCGCCAGCGCAGTATGACTGGCGAGATAATCGATCGCCTGTTGGCGGGTCCAGCCCCTGGTGTGGATGCCGGTATCAATCACCAGCCGCGCGGCGCGCCACATCTCAAATGTCTGGCGACCGAACTCCTCATACGGGGTTTCATAAATGCCCAGCTTCGTGCCCAGCCATTCGGTGTACAATCCCCAGCCCTCGCCATAGCCAGAGAAATATATTTCGCGGCGAAACGCTGGGCGGGGCGGCGCCTCAAGCGCGACGGCGGCCTGAAAACTGTGACCGGGGATGCACTCATGCAGCGCCAGCGCGGGCAGGTTGTAGAGCGGGCGGCTGGGCAGATCATACGTATTGAACAGGCAGCTTTCGAGCCCGCCACGCCCCGATGTGTAGATCGGCGCGATCACATCGGGCACCGGCAGGATGGTAAAACGATAGCGCGGCAGGAAGTTGAACGTCTCCTTCAGCTTGCCGTCCATCTTTTTGGTGACATAGGCGGCATAAGACAACAGCTCGCGCGGGGTCTTGGCGTAAAATTGCGGATCGCTGCGCATGAATTCAAGGAACTCGGGGAAGCTGCCCTTGAAACCGATCTGCTGCATCGTCGAGTTCATATCGGCATCGATCCGCGCCACCTCTTTGAGGCCAATTTCGTGGATTTCATCGGGCGTGCGCTCAAGCGTCACATATTCGCGGATGCTGTCCTGATAAAATGCCTTACCTTCGGGCAGCGCATAGGCAGCGATGCTGGTGCGCGCCTGGGGCATGTATTCGCCGCGCATGAAGGCAAGCAGGTTGGCATAGGCAGGCGTTACCGCGCTGGCGATCAGAGCCAGTGCTTCATCGCGCAAAAGGGTCTGATCTGCGGCGGGGATCGAGTCGGGCATATTGCGGAAAGCGTCAAAGAACGGGTTCGCCTCGCCATTGACCGTGAACGCCTCGATCGTCGCATCGCGGCCTTCGATGCCGACACGCGGCACGGTGTAGCCACGCGCCAGCCCGGCGCGCATGTTCCTGATGTTCTCGCCGAAATAGCGGGGCAAGTCGCGCATCCGGCCTAGATAGCGGCGATAGCTGGCGGCATCAGCAAAACCCTGACGCGGGTTCAAACCGCCCCAGAAAAACGTGTCGCTGTTGAACGGCGCTTCATAGGTCTTGTAGCGCAGGTTATTGACTTGCTCCCACACCGACTGGCGGAACACGGCTGCGTTGATCTGCTCATCGGGCGATAGCTGGCTGGCATCGATCACATCGATCCTGGTCAGCACATCTTGCCAATAAGCAAGACGGCGCGCCTGCGCCGCTGCGGTGATATCGGGGAAACGGTCCCCCTGCAGCCAGCGGCTGCCTTGCTTCACCCGCGCGAACTCCTGCTGGCGCCATTCCCACTCGGCCTCGTAAAGCGCCTTCAGCTCGAGATCGGCCGCGCTGGGACTGGTGGCCTTCGCTGGAGGTGCGGTCGCAGATTCTGCCGCCGGCAGTTCCTCCTGCCCATGCGCGAAGGCGCAAGGCGCGTTCAGACCAAAGGCGGCAAGGCCGCACAGGCAGGTGATGTTTCTGATGCGCATCAAGGTCTCCGGTGACTGCGTCCAAGAACACGTCCTACAGACACTGGCCCGGTTGTGCGGTCAAGCAGTGCTCGCTGCTTCGATGCAGTGCCAGCATGACGCACCATATATGGCTGCGGCGGACGCGGTACTGACGTTACAACCCGAATTCGGGCCGCTGCATCACCTCCGCGTAGAGTGTCCGATACCGCTCGATCATCACCGTTTCGTCGAACTCCGTCTCAGCCTTGATGCGATTGGCCTCCCCCAGTGACGTGCGCAGCGCCGGATCCTTTGCCAGCTGCTGCAGGCATCGGGTGAGCGCTGCCTCATCGCCCGCCGCGCCGAGCAGCGCGGCATTGTCTGGCGCGAGCATGTTGGCGATATCGCCGACCGACGGCGCGGCCACCGGCAAGCCAGCCGCCATCGCCTCGATCACCGAAATCGGCTGCTGCTCGCTGTCCGATGACAGCACGAGAACATCGAACAGCCCGACAAAGCGATGCGGTTGCTTCAAAAAACC
>NZ_JBGTFM010000174.1:0-2891 GCF_041747255.1 Blastomonas sp.
TCTTCGGCATAAACGCGGTTTTCGACCGCCCAGCCGGTGAGCTTGAAGTCATCCTGCGTGAAACCCAGCGGCTCGCCATTGGCGACGCGGATCATCTGCTCGACCAGATCGAGGCCGGTGACCAGTTCAGTCACGGGGTGCTCGACCTGCAGCCGGGTGTTCATTTCGAGGAAGTAAAAGCCCTCGCCGGTCTTGTCCGCGCCCGAGACGATCAGCTCAACCGTGCCCGCGCTGTAATAGCCCACCGCGCGCGCCAGGGCGACCGCCTGCTCGCCCATTTTCCTGCGCATCTCGGGCGTGACAAATGGCGAGGGCGCTTCTTCGACCACCTTCTGGTGGCGCCGCTGGATCGAGCATTCGCGCTCGCCCAGATACACGATATTGCCGTGCTGATCGCCCAGCACCTGGATCTCGATGTGGCGCGGCTGCAGGATGAATTTCTCGATGAACACGCGGTCATCGCCAAAGCTCGCCAGCCCCTCACGCTTGGTCGCCTCAAAGCCCTCGCGCACGTCCTGTTCGTTAAACGCCAGCCGCATCCCCTTGCCGCCGCCGCCGGCCGAGGCCTTCATCATCACCGGATAGCCGATTTCCTCAGAGATGCGCACCGCGTGTTCAGTGTCGTCAATCTCGCCGACAAAACCCGGCACGACGTTGACGCCTGCTTTCAGCGCCAGCTTCTTGGACTCGATCTTGTCGCCCATCGCGGCAATGGCGTTTGGCGGGGGGCCGATGAATGTAATGCCAGCGTCCTTCAATGCCTCGGCAAAGCTGGTGCGCTCAGACAGGAAGCCATAGCCAGGATGCACCGCATCCGCGCCGGTTTGCTTGCACGCCGCGATGATCTTGTCCGCCAGCAGATAGGACTGCGCGGCAGGCGACGGGCCGATGTGCACCGCTTCGTCCGCCATCTCGACATGCGGGGAACGCGCATCGGCATCGGAGTAAACCGCAACGGTCTTGATGCCCATTTTACGCGCGGTGCGGATAACCCGGCAGGCAATCTCGCCCCGGTTGGCGATCAGGATTTTGGTGATTGGCATATCATGGCCTCGGCTGAATGTGACATGGTTGACGTGTCATGCGTGGTGTGAGAAATTCATTGGGTGATCGTCAGCTTCGCCAACCGCACCACGGAACGATTTGCCGAGACCGGCAAGTCGAAGTTCAGCGGACTGGATGTTGCCAAGGCGATGGCGAGATTGAAGCTTTTGCATGCCGCGACCGCACTGGACGATATTCCACCGTTGAAATCGGTTGGGCTGCACAGCCTGTCCGGTGACCGTAAGGGGCAGTGGGCGATGACGATCAACGGGCCGTGGCGATTGGTCTTTCGATTTCGAGAAGGCAATGCCGAAGACGTCGAGATCGTCGATTATCATTGAGGAGGTTTTTGTGACCCAGTTTGCATTCGAACAAATCCACCCTGGCACCGTGCTCAAGGAAGAACTTGAAGTACGCGGCCTTTCCGCCAATGCTTTCGCATTAAAGCTCCGTGTGCCACCCCAACGAATCCAGGATATCGTTGCAGGTAGGCGTGGCATCAGTCCGGACACCGCATTGCGGCTGGAGGCCAGCTTGGGAACGCCAGCCAGGCTTTGGATGGACATGCAGTCAGGATATGATTTGTATATCGCTGAGCAAAAGATCGGCGAAGCAGTTAAACGTGATGTCTTGGTGGCGTAAACTTTCAACAAAATTGCGTCACCGCGAACTTTTTTCAGGGTCCATTTCGCCCAACGCGGCTTCGGTTGCCGAAGCACGATGGATGCTGAAACAAGTTCAGCATGACGGGTTGCATCTGCGCTCACACCACCCTCGCCAAACCGGCATGGGCAAAATCCTCGCCCTTGTAGAGCAGCGCGTCGCCGCGCTCCGTCGCCAGCGCATAGGCGAAGCAATCGCCGAAATTAAGCTTGGCCGGATGGCCGCTGCCCTTGCCGAAATCGCGATAGGCCTGCCGCGCGATTTTCGCGTGTTCAGGGGTGACGGGGACGATTGCGATGCCCAGTTCAGCAATAACAGCATCTAGTTTGGCGCTGAGAGCCGGATTGCGTTCACGGTCGATCACAATTCCTGCCTCCAGATAGTTCGCAGCCGACACCACAGGCGACCGGTCAGCCGCAATAGCCTTGCCGAAAGCCTCTCCCTCGGGTTCGCGCCACAGCATCGCAACCAATGCCGAACTGTCGACGATCATTTCGGCAAACCATATTCGTCATAAAGATAGTCGTCGATATCCAGCGCCAGCGTTTCGGGTGACATCAAAGCACGGGCGTCACGGCAAAGTTCCATAGCCTTTGCGAACCGAACCTCTTGCGAAATTTCACGCTCGCGCATGCGCAGTGCCTCGACCACTGCCTGCGTCAGACTAATCCCTTCGGCTTTAGCAATCTTGCTGGCGAGTTGGTAGGCCTCCTCGCTCTTGATGTTCATCTGCGCGCCCATGCGTTTCTACCTTTCTGTGATACTGTTATACCACTGGATGTGTTTGGCCGCAATGCATTCACTCCGCAGCCTCCATCGCCCCATGCGGCTGAGCGGCCATCGCCTTCATCCCCAGCTTGGCAAGCAGCGCGCTGTCCTTGTCGTCGCCTGCGTTGGGCGCGGTCAGCAGCTTGTCGCCGGTGAAGATGCTGTTCGCGCCTGCCATGAAGCACAGAGCCTGGCAGCTTTCCGACATGCTCTCGCGGCCTGCACTCAGCCGCACCATCGATAGCGGCATCGTGATCCGAGCAACCGCAACCGTTCGCACGAACTCGGTCTCGTCGATCTTCGCGAGCGGCGTATCGGCGAGCATATCGCCCAGAACGGTGCCCTTTACGGGGACAAGCGCGTTGATCGGCACGCTTTCAGGGTGCGGCATGGTGGCGAGCGCGTGGATGAAGCTA
>NZ_JBGTFM010000175.1:0-1716 GCF_041747255.1 Blastomonas sp.
GCATCCATCTTGGCAAAGCGCGCGCGGGCGTGGGCGCGGACCTCGTCTTCGGTGATGATGCCATCACCATTGGTATCAATCGCGGCCATGCCACGTGCCATGCCGGGCGCGGGCTGGGCCATGGCGGTGCCAGCAGTCAGCAGCGCAGCGAGTGCGGCGCCTGCAAATAGGGTCTTTTTCATCTGGGTTTCCTTTCGGGAAAAAACTGTCGTTCACCAAGACAGAGGCGACCGCCCTGGCCCGAACGGTCGGGGAGGGCGAAGGACCAGAACGATTACCTTGATCCCGGTTCTAAAGGCGGCTTGTCGCACAAGTTTGCCGGAACACCGACTAAAGTGTCGCAATTTGTATCGTTTTGGCAATGCCGTTCATGCTGGCGACAATTTTTATTTTGCGGCATTCTGAAATCGCGGCTGAATCGAATGGCCTTGCCAAACATCTGGTATCTTGACAGTCAACTAGCCGTCGATCAAAAATTGGTGCTATGAAAATCAGGAGATCGATAATGTTCTTGAGAGCTTTGCTTACAACGCTAACTATGTGCTTCGGCGTACAGTTTCATGCACTTGCACAGGCTCCGGGCAAGTTGCCGATCACCACAGGTGTGTGGATAGACGCTTCTGAACGCTGCAACACTGCCACATATGTTACCATCTATAATGGAGAAAGTTGGGGATCGGTCAGTTTTGTGACCAACGACCCGAAAGAGCAGCCCCACAGCGAGTTGGATCCAATCTCCAGGGTTCAAGCGCAGCGTAACGGGTTCACAGACGTTTGGTTTGCCGACTTTGGAAGGCCGTCATGGTCGATTAAAGCGTCCGGGCAGTCGACAGCCGTTGTCAGGCCCGTTGCAGATGATCGATTTCAAGGTAGACCGGCAGACGAATTGATCAAAAAGTGTGATTTGACATCGCTTGCTCCACGTATGCGCGATGCGGTAGCGCAATCCATCGCGCCAGCAGCTTCACCGGCCGCAGTCAGCAACACTGCAAGCGCTTCTGACACTATGCCTGCTGCTGTTGCACCGCTACAAATTCCACCCGGTCACTATGTTGAAGCGAAACTCCCGTGTGGTTCGACCGCTGGTCCACTTTTTTATTACGACGGACGGCGGTTTGCCTTTGTAGATATGGGCGGCCCTCTCGCGAACCGGTTTGAACCTATGTCTAAAGCGAAAGGGTCAGGAGCCCGTTGGCTGCTTGATCGCTATACGCGGCTGACAATTTTAGGCGCAGGGAGAATCCGAATATCCGATGACAATACAGGCGACACGGATATGCGTTGGTGTCCCGCATCGCAGGTTGCGCCGAAGATGAAAGTGCCCTGACCACAGCGCGCCCGTTCACGACAGGCGACGCGGCAGCGCGAGGGCGAACTGCTCCTTCAGCTAAATTCGTTCACATTGTTGAGCGCAAAAATCGAGCCAGCGGCCATGAAAGTCGCTCTCGTGCGCAGAATCACACGCAAGTGTCCCAAAACTGGCAATGGTTGGTTAACCCTGCTTGACAGGGGCGGCCTTCAATAAGACCAATGCATAACAATGGGATATTTGACAAAACCATGACGCCCGATGAAAGCCCGGCGGATGCGCTTTCAGCGATGAGGGCCGCCAACCTGCATCTGCAGGCCACGATCGATGATCTGCGCCAGCGCCTTGAGGCGACGGGCGCAGAATCAGAGCGGCGCCTCACCCGCGCGCAGGCGGATGAGGCAGCG
>NZ_JBGTFM010000176.1:0-7998 GCF_041747255.1 Blastomonas sp.
TTCACCACGTCGTCGGCGGTCTTGTAGGCGGTGAAGCGATGCTGCGCGAGCGCCCAGCCGATCAGCGCCAGCCCCGGCCGGGCATCGCGCGCAAGCCGATATTGGCCCCCGGCCAGCTGTTCAGCCGCCTTGGCAAGACACCATGGCTTGAGCGTCGCGATGGTCGCGACACCCAGCACGACCGCCCAATCATCGGCATTGTCCCCCGGGATCACCGCCAATTCATGCGGCTTGCCCTGAAACCGTATTGCCGCAAGATGATTGCGCACCCGCGTCGGCTGATCCTTCAGCCAATCGTTGCAACCGGCCTTTTCGACGAGGTGAATGACGTGCGCAGTCTGGCCATTGTCAGGCTGGACGAGATGTGAAAAATCGATCATGCAAAGCCCATAATCGGTTTCATTGATCGGCGCGAGAGAGATTGATGACACGGCAACCGCATATCCCCACGACGCTGGCCCGTGCCCTGATGTGCGAGCGATGCGAATGCGTTGGCTGAACTTGAAATAAGCACAGCCAACGCGGCATATAATGCCAGGGAGACCGACGCGTCACGGTAGCCGAGCTTATTCGGCGGCGATGGCCGTCTCGCGCGCCGTATCTGCCTCTACGCCGCCATGCGCTTTCTCGAATGCCAGCACGCCATCATCCACCCGCTCTTCGCGCAGCACCTTGCGGTCGAACAGATAATCCTGGTTGAGCCGCCACGGCATCCGGTCGCCCTGTTTGGGCAGGATATTCAGCGCGCGCTGCACATAGCCCGACGAGAAATCGAAAATCTGTTCCTCGTTGACCGCGCCATCGCTGCCCAGACGCGGAACGGCGATCTCGGAGCCAGTGGCGCGCATGTGATTGAGCACCCGGCAGACGAAGGTCGCGACGATATCGACCTTCAGCGTCCATGATGCGTTGAGATAGCCGAAGACGATGGCCATGTTCGGCATATCGCTGAACATGCAGCCCTTGTAATAAAAACGCTGGGTGAAATCGACCGGCGCGCCGTCGATCGAGAACGCCACCTTGCCCGCCATCGCCAGCTTGAGCCCCGTTGCGGTAATGATGACATCGGCATCAAGATGCCTGCCAGACTTGAGCTCGATGCCGGTCGGCGTGAAGCGCTCGATATGGTCGGTGACGATGTCCGCCTTGCCATCGCGGATCGCCTGGAACATGTCGCCATCGGGCACCAGGCACAGCCGCTGTTCCCACGGGCCGTAAGGCGGCGTGAAATCAGCCTCCTGCATGGCAGGTCCAAGGTCCTTGCGCACCTTGTTGAGCAAAAACTCGCCGACCTTCGCCGGGTCCTTGCGCGCGCGCTTGAAGGCGATCTGCTGCATCCGCACGTTCTTGAAGCGGATGAAGCGATAGGCCCAGCTATCGGGCATCACCTTGCGCAATGCGTTGGCCAGCCAGTCCTTGGCGGGGCGGATGAAATACCAGGTGGGTGTGCGCTGCAACATGGTGACGTGTGCCGCCTTGTCGGCGACCGATGGCACGATGGTCACCGCGGTCGCGCCCGAGCCGATCACGACGATGCGTTTGCCGGCATAGTCAAAATCCTTCGGCCAGAATTGCGGGTGAATAATCTCGCCGCCAAAGGTCTCACGCCCCGCAAACGCCGGATCATAGCCTTCGTCATAATCGTAATAGCCGGTGCCCATATACAGGAAGTTCGCGGTGATCGTTGCGATCTCCTGCCCCTCAACCTCGGCCTTTATCGTCCAGCGCGCCTGGCTGCTCGACCATCTGGCAGAAACAACCTTGTGCCCCAGCCGAATGTGATCGGTCAGCCCGCGCTGGTCCTTGATCTGATGCAGATAGTTGAGGATCGAGGGGCCGTCGGCAATCGCCTTCTGCTCGCGCCACGGCTCGAACTCGAAGCCCAGCGTATGCATGTCGCTGTCCGACCGGATGCCGGGATAGTTGAACAGGTTCCACGTCCCGCCAATCTCGCTGCGCCGCTCGATCATCATGAAGCTGCGGTCGGGGCACTTTTCCTTCAGATGCACCGCCATGCCGATGCCCGAAATGCCTGCACCGATGATCAGCACGTCGACATGCGCGGCGGCGGTCTGGGCGGATGGGGTCTGGTGGTTCATGGCGCTCACTCTCACGTGAAAAGGACGACCGCCTGTGCGCGGCGCTTTACGTTAAGGGTAAGCTATACCATGCTGACACGGTTGTAAATTGCAACCGAAATTGCGTGCAGTTAGCCAATAACCCCGAACAGATCATGCTCGTCGGCATCCTCGATCACCGCATGCACGACATCACCCGCCTTCAGCGTCGCGGGCACATCGCGCAGGAAGACGTTGCCGTCGATCTCGGGCGCGTCGGCCTGTGACCGGCCTGTCGCGCCGATGGAGCCATCGTCCGCGTCCGCTTCACCGACCTCATCGATGATCACAGGCAGGGTGCGGCCAACTTTGGCGGCAAGCTTGGCGGCGCTGATTGCGGCGGTCTTGTCCATCAGCCGTTGGTAACGGTCTTCCTTGACCGCCTCGGGCACCTGATCGGGCAACGCGTTGGCCGCTGCGCCCTCGACCGGCTCAAAGCGGAAGCCGCCAACCCGGTCGAGCTGCGCTTCATCGAGCCAGTCGAGCAGATACTGGAAGTCCGACTCGGTTTCGCCGGGAAAGCCGACGACGAACGATGAGCGGATGGTGATATCGGGCGCGATTTGCCGCCATGCCCGGATCCGCTCAAGCACCTTGGCCTCGTTGGCCGGGCGCTTCATCCGCTTGAGCACGTCGGGCGCAGCATGCTGGAAGGGGATGTCGAGATAGGGGGTCAGCAGCCCCTCGGCCATCAGCGGGATGACCTGATCGACGTGCGGATAAGGGTAGACATAATGCAGCCGCACCCAGGGCGGGCTGCCATCGGCGGAGCGCAAACCGCCAAGCTCGCGCGCCAGGTCGGTCATGTGCGCGCGCACCTCGCGGCCCTTCCATGCACGTGGTTCGTGGCGGGTGTCCACCCCGTAAGCCGATGTATCCTGGCTGATCACCAACAGTTCGCGCGTTCCGGCTGCAATCAGCTTTTCAGCCTCGCGCAACACTGCGTCGATGCGGCGACTGACCAGATCCCCGCGCAAACTGGGGATGATGCAGAACGCGCAGCGGTGGTTGCAGCCTTCGGAAATTTTCAGGTAGCTGTAATGACGCGGGGTCAGCTTGATGCCCGCGCCCGCATCCTCAAGCCCCGGCACCAGATCAATGAACGCGCCGCGCGCAGGTGGTGCGGCCTCGTGCACGGCGGCAACCACCGCCTCATATTGATGCGCGCCGGTCACTGCCAGCACGGCGGGGAAACGCGCGCGGATCAGCTCGGCCTCGTTGCCCATGCAGCCGGTGACGATCACCCGCCCGTTTTCGGCAATCGCCTCGCCAATGGCATCAAGGCTCTCTTCCTTGGCGCTGTCAAGAAAGCCGCAGGTGTTGACCAGCACGACATCGGCCCCGGCGTAATCGGGCGACATCTGATAGCCATCGGCGCGCAGCTTGGTGAGGATGCGTTCGGAATCGACCAGAGCTTTCGGGCAGCCGAGCGAGACCATGCCGACTTTCGGCGGGGCGGGAATGGTGATGGTATTTGTCATGATTGCTGCGGCAGATAGACGTTTGGCGACAGTTTGTCATGGGGAGACGTGCGCCGCCTGTTTTCCCAGCATCATCACGCGAATGTCGCCGCCGCAGGTGTAGCTGAGGACCAGCAGATAAGTCGCCAAAAACAGGATACCGCCCAGCGCTGCGACCACGGCCAGCGCCAGCCCGCTCGCCGAAAAGCCATTGCGCCACGCCGTCCACAGGCCCGAAAGCAAAAGGAAGCTGGAGAAATCCATGTTGAACTGGCCGGGCCAATCCATCCGCGCAATGTCGCCGAAAAACACCGGCAGCAGATGAATGCCATGATTGGAGATCGTGACCGCCGTATAGCCTATGTTCACCAGCAGCACGACAATGAGGAACAACCGAAAGACCTGCATAATTCTGCTCCACAATAATGTTGGGCATACCGGCGCAACTGGATTCGGTCTGGCATCAAGCCTGTCACGCGACAATTACCCGCCAGGTAGCGGCAACCAAATCAAGCCTCTCGCGTATGGGAGGCAAACCGAGAGGGATGAAGTATATGAAATTTTTTACCACTGCCACCGCAGCAACCGCCGCACTTTTGCTGATGAGCAGTGCTGCGTCTGCCCAGAGCAACGACACGCAGCAACAGCCGAACCGGCAGCAGGATCGTCTCAATTCGATCTTTGGTGCTTTGTTTGGTGATCGCAACGTTGCAACCGGATCGCTTGATGCCCAATGGGCATCGGGACGTTTCCCGCTGGCCACCCAGCGTGCGCAATTCGAAAACCAGCTTGATGCCGATGTCCGTTCGGGCTCGCTTAATCAGGCGGTTGCGATGCGGTTGAAGTCCGATTATTACGAACTGGTTATGCTTGAGGCGCGCTATGGCGCCGATCGCCGCTTCACCACGCAGGAGCGCCGCGACCTCTCTGATCGCTACGCTGCGCTGACACAGGTGATTTCTGACGGTCGCTATGGCGATGGCCAGACCAGCTACACAGCGACGGTTGCCGACGGGCAGGCAGAATTTTCACGCCGCGTCGATGCAGCGCTTTCTGCCCGCCGCCTCAGCCGTACCCAGGCGACGCGTTTGAAGTCCGACTATTCCGCGCTGATCCAGACCGAAGCGAATTACATGCGCGACGGCATGCTGGATGAGCGCGAAAAGGCAGATCTGGATGCCCGGCTCGATGCACTCGATGTGCGTGTTGGCGATGTTGCGTTCGGCGCAAGCCAGACAGCAGCGACCCCGCGCACGCGGCTCGATGCTATCGCCCGTGCATTGCCTTCAAGCGGGCTGACTGCCGCCGTACAGGCCCAGTTACGTGTCGAGCACGAAGACCTGTCGCGGCTTGAAAACGCTTACGGGCGTTTCACCCCGTCGGCCGATGACCGCGCCTATCTTGAGCGCCGTCTGTTCGACCTTGAAACGCGCGCTCGCGTTCGCCGCTAAAACGGAAAGAGCCACGAACCGGGGCGTCCGTGCCTCGGTTCGTCGCGCTGACAAAACAATTCATAGCAGTTTCGAACTGAAACAACGTCCCAGACTTGTGCCTGCCATACCCGTATGAATAAGAGCTAAATTGGCTTTCGCGGGGCCACCCTGACCATTGCGCCACTCCAATCGAAGCGGCGCGGGCACAAGGAGTGGGCGCGAGCATGAGATTTCTCCCGGTATTCGCTGCAATTTTTATCGCGTGCCTGGTGATGGGCGCAGCCAAAGTTCCGCTGGCGCGCGATGGACTGCGCAACAGTGCGGTGTTCAACGGCCAGCAGAACATGCCGGTCACGCTCTATGGCATCGCCCGCGACTGGTCGAACGCCTGCATCGGCGGCAAACCGGCATCGTGCATCCAGCTTGCCGAAGCGTTCGAGACCGGCCTGGGTGACATCACCCCCAATATGCGGATCGCGGTCGGCTATTATCTTGAGGGCTGCAAAAAGGGCTCAGGTCTCGCCTGCGCCGAAGCCGCGACGATCATCCGCGAAGGCACTGCAGCCTACATCAACCTGCCTCTGGCGCACGAGACCGCGCGGCGCGGTTGCGAGGAACTGCGCAATCACGATGCCTGTTCGGTGCAGGCGCTCGCGCTTTATCGCGGCGCGGGCGTAGCGCAGGACAAGCCGCGCGCACTCAGCCTGTGGGATGCAGCGTGCAACGCCAAGGCCGATCTGGGCTGCCGTCTCAAGGCCGGGTCGCTGTTCAACGAAAGCAGCGATACCGCCGACCACACGGCCGCGCTGAAACTGTTCACCACCGCCTGCGCCGCCAAGGCCGCATGGGGCTGTGCGGGACTAGCCTATGCCCACCATATGGGGCGCGGCACCGCAGCCGACGCCACCAAGGCCGCGAGCTTCGCTCGCACATCCTGCGAAGACGGCAGCGGTGACAAGACCCTGGGCTGCGCGCTCCACGCGCGCTATCTGGTTTACAGCGGCGACCCGAAACTGGCCGAAAAGGGCAGCTTCATGCTCACCTCAACCTGCATGGCCGGGGTGGCGGAAGCCTGCAATGACGCCGGTGAGGCGGGTAAGCGCCAGCTGCCTGGATCGAAGCTGGCGCAATGGGAGGTGCCGGTGTCGTTCCGGCAGGGCTGCGACGCGGGGCTTGCGGTTGCCTGTCGCAACCTCGGTATCCTCTATGCCGATGGCTTCAGATCGGTGAAGCGCAACCTGCCGATCGCCGTCGCGCTGCTGGACAAGGCCTGCACCGCGCGCGACGCGATGGCGTGCGACCGCGTCACTGCGCTCGGCACGGCTGTGGATAGCGCGCGCAGCCAGCGTCCGCTGATCGACCCGACGCTGCCTTCCAAACAGCAACTCGCCCGCGCCAGCGAAGAGGCCAAAACCGGCAACCGCAAGGCTGCACTGTTCACCGTTGCCCGGCTGATGGAAGAAGCGGTCGCCGATGCCGAATGGATGATGGGCGGCTGGATGTATTACGGCCAGCCTGGCATCTTTGACACCCCCGACCGAAAAAACGGCTTCATCCTGCTGGAAAATGCCGCGCGTCAAGGGCATGTCGAGGCCGCGAAATGGGTGGGCTATGCCTATTGGACCGGCGAAGGCGTGCCGGTCGATCGTGCCAAGGGCGAAGGCTACACGCTCTATGCCGCCAATCGCGGCGATGCGCAGTCGATCGGCATGTACCGCGTGATGCGCGGCACCGTGGCGCGCGAGGCCAATGAGGCGCGCAACGCCGAAATGGCCGCCGCCGCACAGCGCAATGCCAACAGCTGGAGCACCATTTTTGCGCGCGCCGCCGCGCAATGGGTCCAGCAGGCATCGGCCCGGCCCTATGCCACCGGGCCTGATACCAGCGCATCGTGGCAAAACCATCTGGCGCGGGCTGACCGCACCAATTTCAACAACCGCATGAACTACCTCAGCGGCCGCTCAAGCGTCTGCCCGTCGTTCAACCCTTATTGCTGAGACCCAAGCCAAGGATACCCATCATATGAAACCGATTGCACCCCGCCTTCTCGCCCTCGGCGCGCTCATCGCATTACCTGCCACCGCCGCTCTGGCGCAGATCAACATCAACGTTGGCAGCATTGACCGCAACGGCATTTGCGGCATCGAATTTCCGTTCGATGACAACAAGAAGCTTGAGATCAGCATCAAATCTGACAACGGCAACGTCAACGTTGCGGTCCACAATCTTGATGGCGATTATGTCGACAAGGCGCTGGAGCGCGACCCCGAGTTCGACATCATGCTGACCTTCGACGATGGCACCAAGCTCAAGACCGATTTCGCCGCATATCGCGCGGGCTTCACCTATCGTGCGATGGGCGCGTGGCGCGACCCCAAGGGCGGCCACCCCGTCATCGCCAAGCTGAAGACTGCGAAAACCATAACGGTGCAGTTCGAAAAAGAGAGCTTCGGTCCGATCTCGACACAACTCAAGGGCTTTGGTTACAACATGATCGCATCATGCGTCAAAGCCAACGGCGGCACCATGCCGGCTTGATGTGCCAGCAGCATCATCACCCGCATTGCTGCGTGGCGCGATCGGATGTAATCATCGCGCAGCACAGCAGCGGGGGATGGGGCAATGCAGGTGTCGGATGATCCACTGTGGCAAGCGCTGGCCGCGATGCGCATCGAGCCCGATGGCGCGGCGCTGACGTTCACCCGGCGGCTGGCGCGCGAGAACGGCTGGTCGGCCCGATTTGCCGAGCAGGTGATGCAGGAATACCGGCGGTTCCTGTATCTTGCGGCAACCGGCGATACGCCGGTGACGCCATCGGACCGGGTCGATCAGGCCTGGCACCTGCACCTTGCCTATACGCGCCACTATTGGGGCGTATTGTGCGATGACATCATCGGGCGGCCGCTGCACCACGGCCCGACTGCGGGCGGCGGCAGCGAGACGCGCAAATATCGCGTGCTGTATGAAGATACGCTGGCACGGTATCGG
>NZ_JBGTFM010000177.1:0-2449 GCF_041747255.1 Blastomonas sp.
TGCCACTTCGTGCGCGCAGTCACCAGCTTGTGGCGGATCGCCTGATGCTGGCTGATCGGCTTGCCGAACTGCACGCGTTCCTGCGCATAGGCCCAGGCCTCGTCGATGGCGGCGCGCACGATGCCTAATGCAACGGCGGAAATCTCCAGCTTCTCGACATCAAGCGCGCGGCCCGCGAGCAGCTTCCAGCCCCGGTTCCACATCGCCTCGCCGCCGACAATTGCATCGAGCGGCAGGCGCACATTGTCGAAAAAGACGTCCTGGCTGTGCGTGTAGCGCAGGTTCACATGTTCGATATCCTGCATCGTCACACCGGGCGCATCGGTCGGAACCAGCACGAACGACAGGTTCTTGTAGCGGTCCTCCGCCGGGCCAGAGCGAACGAGACAGTAGATGTAATCGGCCCAGTCGGCGCCTGTGCACCAGCGCTTGGCGCCGTTGATTACGATGTCGCCACCCTCGCGCACCGCGCGCGTCTCCACGCTGGCCAGATCCCCGCCGACATTGGGTTCGGACAGGCCATAGGCGAAGAACAGCTCTCCTTTCGCGAGGCGTGGCAAAAATGTGGCCTTTTGCTCGGGCGAACCGTTTTCAGACAGGTTCATGCCGCCGTAGAAGCTTGTGTGGATGAAGGGACCTGCCAGACACGGGCCAGCGGCGGCGAGTTCCTCAATCACCGCGATGGCCGCGACCAGATCCTGCCCTGCCCCGCCATATGTTTCGGGCACGGTCAGCGCGGTGAGGCCGAGTGCGTTCAGCTTGGCATAGACATCACGCGGCCAGCGCGCCGCCTTGTCCCACGCCTGCCGTGCCTCACGCGGGGCATGTTCGGCGAGAAACCGCTGCAGCGTGGCGCGCAAAGCAGAGATGTGATCGGGCTCGTCAGCGAAGGTTTGTGAGGTCATGGGTGCACGTCCTTATCCCGCTCCCATCGGGAGAGGGTTGCGCAGACTTGGGGCTGCATAGCGGCCCCTAGTCGAAACTGGGTGAGGGGATAGCCCCTTAAAGTCTGCATCAATCGCCCTCATCCTGGTTCGGCTAAGCCCGGATTGCATCCGGGCCAAGCCTGCCCGATCCTTCTCCCGGCGGGAGAAGGAAAACTCACTCCCCCGTCAGCTTGGGCGCGCGCTTCTCGGCCAGCGCCGCCACCGCCTCGCGCCGGTCGCCGAGGAAGTTCGAGACGCTTTCCCAGCCAATCGCCGCGTCCATCATCTGCGCGGCCAGCGCGCGTAAGGGTATGTTGGTGACGGTCTTGGTCCAGCGCACCGCCCATTTGGGGTTGGCCTGCAGCTTGGCGATAATCTCACCCAGCTTGGCGTCGAGCTGATCGCCCGGCACCGCATGGTTGATCAGCCCGAGCGCCTTGGCCTCGGCAGCGGTGAGCATGTCGCCGGTCATCAGCAGCTCCTTGGCGCGGGCATAGCCGATCAGCTGCGGCCAGATCAGCGCGCCGCCATCGCCCGCGACCAGCCCAACCTTGACATGCGGATCACCGATCAGCGCCTTTTCGTCCGCCACGATGATGTCGCACAGCAAGGCAATCGTCGCGCCAAGCCCCGCTGCCGCGCCGTTCAACCGGCACAGGATCGGCTTTTCCATCTCGAGCAGGCTGGTGACGATGCGCTTGGCATCCCAGGCGATGGCGCGGAAGCTCGCCGGATCGTCGATCTGCTGCTGGAACCAGGCGAAATCGCCGCCAGCACAAAAGGCACGCCCCTTTGCGGTCAGCACGATGATGTCGCTGCCATCATCGCGCTGGAGATCGGTGAACACCCGCGCCAGTTCATCGTGCATCGGGCCATCGACGCCGTTGACGGGGTGGTCCGAGGTGATGATCGCGTGGAGCACCCGGCCGTCGCGCTCGAACGTGAAGCGGCTGTAGCTCTGGTCTTCGATACAGAAGGAGGCGCTCATGCCGCGTCCTCCAGCCGCACCAGCCGCCGTCCAAAATTGGCGCCGGTGAATAACCCGCAAAAGGCGTGCGGCAATTGCTCCAGCCCGTCGAAAAATTCCTCGCGATAGACCAGCTCGCCTGCACGGATCATCTCGCCCATTTCGGCCTGCGCCGCACCAAATTGCGGCAGGTCATCGAACACCACCAGCCCGCGCATCGTCAACCGCTTGGCGATGAACTCGGCGGTGTTGGTGATGCCGGGGCGCTGATCGTGCGGCGTGTTATAGTCGGCGACCTGGCCCGAGACGACGATGTGCCCGTTGATCCGCATCAGCGGCAGCACCCGGTCGATCATCGCATTGCCAACATTGTCGAACAATAGGTCGACACCTTTGGGCATGGCCCCGGCGATCGCCGCGCCAAGGCGTCCTTCGGCCTTGTAATCGATCGCCGCATCAAAGCCGCAGGCCTCGACCAGCCAGTCGCATTTGTCCCTGCCACCCGCCACGCCGACGACGCTGGCCGCGCCCATCGCGCGCGCCAGCTGCCCAGCGG
>NZ_JBGTFM010000178.1:0-6670 GCF_041747255.1 Blastomonas sp.
GCGCTGCGTGACAGCCGGCAGGTGCGTGCGCGCGGGCTCGAGCTCAACCCGGCGAACGTCAGCGCGGCGGTGGCGCGCGGGCTGTCGGTCATCCAGGGCGATGCCGACGCCGATCTTGCCGATTATCCGTCGGACAGCGTCGATTATGCGATTCTCAGCCAGACGCTGCAGACGACGCGCGCGCCGCATCTGGTGCTCGAACAGCTGCTGCGCATCGGGCGGCAGGCGTTCGTCAGCTTTCCCAACTTTGCGCACTGGCGGATCCGGGCGTCGCTGCTGACGCGCGGGCAGATGCCGGTCACCCGGCTGATCCCCGAGGCGTGGTATGAAACGCCAAACATCCACCATGTCACCATCGATGATTTCCGCGCGCTGATAAAATCACGCGACTGGACCTGCGACGGGACATGGTTCTTGTCGGGCGACCAGCAGACATCGCGCGGCATGGCCAATCTGCTTGCCGAACACGCGGTGTTCCTGCTGCGTCGCTGAGCATCTTGAGGGCTGGGTGAAGACATGAAGATTGCAATCGTGGGTGCAGGGCTGGCCGGGCTGACAGCGGCAACCGATCTGGCGGCGGGGGGGCATGAGGTTGCGCTGTTCGACAAGGCACGCGGACCCGGCGGGCGGATGTCGACGCGCCGGATCGAAACGCTGCAGGGCACTGCATATTTCGATCACGGCACGCAATATTTCACGGTGCGTGACCCCGGTTTTGTCGACCAGGTGGCGGCGTGGGAGGCCGCGGGCGTCGCGGCACGCTGGCCTGCTGCGGGTGAGAACGCATGGGTCGGCACGCCCGGGATGAACGCGATCATCAAGGCGCTCGCTGCGCCGCTCGATGTCACATGGCAGTGCCGGATCGCGGCGCTGGAGCAGACCGGCGACGGTTGGCGGCTGACCCATGACGGCGGCAACGTGGAGGCTGATGCAGTGGTGGTCGCGGTGCCCGCCGAACAGGTCGCGGACCTTATGCCAGCGGGGGCCGAGGCGTGGGGGACGCTGGCAAAGTCTACCATATCCGCGCCGTGCTGGACGGTGATGGCGGCGTTCGATACGCCGCTTGCTAGGGCGGGCGATGTGCTGCGCGATGCCGGACCCATCGGCTGGGCGGCGCGCAACAGCGCCAAACCGGGGCGGACCGGTCCGGAAAGCTGGGTCATTCAAGGCTCGCCCGCATGGTCGGCGGCGCATCTTGAGGATGACGCCGATGCCGTGATCGCGGCTTTGTTGAGCGCGTTTGCCAGGGCGACCGGTGAGTCGCTGCCCGAACCGCTGACGGCGCAGGCGCACCGCTGGCGTTATGCGTTGTCGGGCGCTGCGGGCAAAACGGCTTTGTGGGATGAGATGCTGAAGCTGGGGCTGTGCGGTGACTGGCTCATCGGCCCCCGGATCGAGAGCGCCTGGGCCTCTGGCCGGGCGCTCGCCGCTGTGATTGCGGAGCGTTAAAGCATTTTCAAATTGACCGCTTGCGGTCAATGACTCGGAAAATGAGGATCCAAAAATTAAGAGCGTCTTCGCCCAAGGTGAAAATGCTCTAGATCAGGCGATCGCGGCCGGGCCGATGCTGGCCACGATCAGGATGAGCGAGCAGACCACCGACAGCACACCGGCGAACAGGTGGCTCTGGGCGTTGGAGAGGTTCAACATGATTTTGGTCCTTTGTGCGAATGGGTTGGCGTTGGTGATCAGGCGATCGTGCCGGGCATGACGCTGGCGGCGATCAGGATGGCCGAGCAGAGGCTGGCGAGGGCGAGGGCAAGTGCGTGCATGATATGGGTCCTTTGCAAGTGTGTGCTGTGACGTGATCAGACGATGGTGCCGGGAACGACACTGACGCCGATGAAGAAGCTGGAGGTGACGACGGCGAGTGCGACGGCGAACAGCTGGGCCTGAACGTTGGAAAAGATGGTCATGATGGTTGTCCTTTTTGATCTCAGTGGTCATCCGAACCCGATTGTCCGGAGATGCCAGAAACATTGCACGGGCCGTGCCAGTTTGAATAATGTCTGTTTTACAAATACTTATGCGTACGATGGAAATTTCCGAACATGAACGTATGCTGACTATCGGTGTTTTTTCCCACTTTTTGGTTTTGCGCGGTAGATGGCTGGCACTTCGTCCGCCGCTGGGCTAGCCTGACCCTGATTTCATGCGAGTTCAGGGGCGCGACGTTATGCAGTTATCCGCTTTGCCATCACTTTTTGCCGCGCTGCTGCTGGTGACGCTGATGCCCGCAGGTGCCGCCCAGGCCGCCGATAATCTGGCCGAGGCCGAAGCTCCAACGATGCCTGCGATCCTGACGCTTCGCGAACAGGCGGCGCTGCGCGATGCATGGCTCGGCGAGCGGCTGGAAAAGGTGGTGCCGGCGCTGATGCGCGCGCATGGTGTCGATATGTGGGTGCTGATCGCACGCGAATATGCCGAGGACCCGGTGGTCGCAACCATGCTCGATGCACGCTCGATGCACGCGCGGCGGCGCACCATCCTGGTGTTCTTTGATCCGGGCGAAGGCCAGCCGGTCGAGCGGCTGACGGTCAGCCGCTACGGCCTGGCCGGGCTGTTCACGCCCGTCTGGCAGCCTGAGAGCCAGCCCGACCAATGGCAGAGGCTGGCCGAAGTCATCGCCGAGCGCGACCCGCAGACCATCGCGCTCAACATATCGGGCCAGACCGCGCTCGCCGACGGCCTGACCCACAGTCAGCACGAGGCGTTCGTCGCTGCTCTGCCCGAAGCCTATCGCGCCCGCATCGTACCCGCGACGTCGCTGGCCATCGGTTGGCTGGAAACGCGCATCCCGGCAGAAATGGAGGCGTATCCCGGCATCGTGCGCATCGCCCATGCGATCATCGCCGAAGCGCTGTCGGATGCAGTGATCACGCCAGGCACCACCAAGGCCGAAGATGTGCAATGGTGGATGCGCGAGAAGGTCTCGGCGCTTGGCCTCAAAGTGTGGTTCCACCCCTCGCTCGCCATTTTCCGCGCCGGACAGGACGCCGAACTGAGCGGCGATGCGGTGATTGAGCCCGGCGACATGCTATGGACCGATTTCGGCATCACCTATCTGGGGCTCAACACCGATACCCAGCATCTCGCCTATGTGCTGAAACCCGGTGAGGACGATGCGCCCGATGGACTTAAGGCGGGGCTCGCCGCCAACAACGCGGTGCAGGATGCGCTGACCGACCAGTTCCGCACCGGGCGCAGCGGCAACGGGCTGCTCTCGCTGGCGCGCGCGCGTGCGATCAGCGAGGGGCATCAGCCGAGCATCTATTCGCACCCGATTGGTTATCACGGCCATGGTGCAGGACCCGCCATCGGCTTTTGGGATGACCAGAACCCGACGCCTGCGGGCGAATATCCGCTACGCGCCAACACCGCCTGGTCGATTGAGCTGGCGGTCACCCGGGTGGTGCCCGAATGGGGCGACCAGCCGGTCTCGTTCCGCACCGAGGAAGATGCGTTTTTCGATGGCGAACGGGTCAGCTATCTCGATGGACGGCAAAGCGCGTTTCACCTCATTCGCGGGGCATCAAACACGCCTGTGGCCGAACCGATCATGACCGAGGCACTGCCCGCTGCCGAATGAGGGCGTGTGTTACACCCGCCCGCTGAAAATCGCCCATGCGGCGAGCGCATTCATGCCGGTGTAGATCAGGTAAGCCGGCAGCGCGATGCCCCATTCGAGCGTCGCAAAGCTGAGCGCCGACAGCAGGATCAGGAATTCGAGCATATAGCTGCCCTTGCCGCGCATGAACCGGCTGAGCGCGGCGCGCATCTGCCGCGCCATCGGGTGGTCGGCCTCCATCGTCGCCTTGTGCAGCGCGAAATTAGCAACGCCGCACAGGAAGATGATGAACACCGACACGGCGGTTATGCCCTAAACGCTTGCGGAGCGGGCCGATTCACCGCGCCCGCAGTGCTTGCGCTTTCCTCCACCGGCCGGGCTTCGATTTCCTGCTCAAGGAACGCCTGGATGTGCGGCCAGTCGTCGCGTGTCCGCCGGTTGCCGCGCAGCGCCAGCACCGCATACAGCACGATGATGCCGACCGGCAGCGCGAGCAGCTTGGCGGGCTCTGCCTGAAACGGCCCGGCGGGCAGGCCGATGGCGAGCCCGTAGAACACCGCCAGCCCAGCCGTGATTACAAGATAGCCGGGCAGCCAGCCGGGCGAGCGAAATGCGCCGGTGATGCGCGATCCGCTGCCTTCGGGCGTGATCGTCGCTTTGAGATAATGCGCGCCATAAGGGAAAATGCCCTTGCGCTCGCGGCTCAGCGTCATGTTGTGCGTATCGCCCGCGCCCCAGATGCGCTCCTCGGCATCGGCCATCGGATCGTTCATGATCGCCTGCAACCGCGCCGCAATCGCGGACGGGTCGAGCGGCGTGTAGAGATCGACATCGTGTCCCATGCACGCGACGATAGCGGATCGCCGCGACAGCGAAAGCCGCAAAATCATGCACGAGCATCCGCGTGCAAGCGCGCTGCCGAGGGGTTGATTCCGCATGTTTCGATTGGCATAAACACCATAGGGGCGCCAACTGACCGTCAGCATCAGCGACGGCACCAACCGGACCTTCGTTTATGCTCATTGACGCCCTGTCCGCCGCCGCAGCATCGGCCAGCACGACCGCTGATCTGGTCAACCACCACGCTTTCGTCAATCTGGCCTCGCGGCTGCACTGGTCAGTGATCGTCTCGGCGCTGGTGTTGGCCTGCGTCGCCTGGCGGCTGAACCGGGATCGGGACCCCAATGCCCGTAGCAAGGGCTTTTTCGCGTATCTGTTTCCGCGTCACATTTGGCTGCACCGTTCGGCGCTGCTCGATTACCGCTTTGTGTTTTTCGACAAGCTGGTGATCGCGCTGCTGCTCGCGGGGGTGACCTTGCTGGTCGTGCCCGGCGCCGAGGACCTGGCCGATGACATTGGCGACGAGATCGTCGATCAGGTGATCGAGGCCGATTACTGGGTGGTGCTGGCCTATACGGCAGTGCTGCTGCTGTTCGACGATTTTCTGCGCTACTGGACGCACCGCATGATGCACACCAGCCGCGTCCTGTGGCAGTTCCACAAGGTGCATCATTCGCCCGAGGTGCTGGTGCCGATCTCGCAGATGCGCCATCATCCGGTCAACGGCATCATCAATCTGGCGCGCAACGGCTTTTCGACCGCAGTTGTGACAGGCGCGTTCGTGCTGATGTTTCCCGGTGATCTGAATGTCGTCACCATATTGGGAGTCAATGCCGGGCGGATGGTGTTCTACCTGACCGGGGGGAACTTGCGCCATTCGCATGTCTGGCTCAGCTTCGGTCCGGTGCTGTCGCACATCTTCATCAGCCCGGCGCAGCACCAGATCCATCACAGCAAGGCACCTGAGCACATCGACCGCAATTTCGGATCACAGTTTGCGCTGTGGGACTGGATGTTCGGCACGCTCTATGTGCCAAAGCAGTTTGAACCGCTTGAGCTTGGCATCGATGCCGATTCGACCGAACGGATGCGCACCATCCGCGGCCTGTATGTTGAGCCGGTCAAGGATGCGGTGAAGGTCTGGCGCGCGCGCCGCGCTGACCCAATGGCAAGCCGCGTCAGCCCGCCAGCTGAATGATCTGTGCGCTTGGGCGCTTGGCGAGGCGGTAGACGGGCATGTCGCCCACGCCCTTCAGAGGCAGCATCTGCGGCGGATCGAACTGGCGCTCGCCGCGTCCCCGCATCCAGGTGGCTTCGGAAACCGCGATGCCGTCGGGATGCGCCGCGCCCTCGATGCGCGCGGCGATGTTCATCGTCTCGCCCCAGTAATCATAGGCCATGCGGGTTTCGCCGATCACCCCGCCCACCACCGGCCCTGTATGGATGCCGATGCGGATGTGCAGATCGATGCCGGTTGCGGTGCGCAGCTCATCCAGCCCGGCAATCACAGCTTCGCCAAAGCGGATCGCGGCATCGGCGCTGTTGCGCGCGGGCGCATTGCCGCCGCTGATCGCGAGATAGGCATCGCCGATGGTCTTGACCTTCTCGATGCCCGTGTCCGCAGCGCAGCGGTCTGCCAGCTGGAAAAATCCGTTGAGCAGATCGACCAGATGCCCCGGAGATATCCGCCGCGACAGATCAGAAAAGCCGCAGATGTCGATGAACACGACCGACACATCGGGATATGAATCGGCAACCACCTCGCCCGCCTTGAGCCGCGCGGCGACCGCAGGCGGCAGCACATTGAACAGCAGCTCCTCGGTTTTGGCGCGCTCCGCCTCAAGCGCCTCGCCCATCATGAAGGTCTTGGCGTTCGCATTGCCGATCGACCAGTTGAGCAGCACCATCACGATCGCGCTGGTGACATAGGCGAGGCTCGCATAGATCAGGGGGACCAGATCGACCTCGGTCAGCACAAGCACCGCGAAATAGGCGAGGGCATGGCTGCCCAGCCAGACGGCGAACCAGCGCATCTGCCCGGCAAAGGCCATTGCGGCGAAGGCCATGACGATCAGCCCGTTGATCGCGATCGAGGCGTGCAGCTGTACGTTGACGCGCTGCATTTCATCGAACAGCAGCGCATTTTCGGCCATGATCAGCAAAGCGACGGCCAGCAGGGCAACGAAATCAATCAGCGGCAGACTGGCATAGCCCCGCCAGTATGTCGCGGCGGCATAGCCTGCCAGCACGGCAAGTGCGGGC
>NZ_JBGTFM010000179.1:0-2097 GCF_041747255.1 Blastomonas sp.
CTGAAGCTCTTCGGCGCGGGCGCAGCAATTGTCAGCTGCCCCGCACCCACCTGCTGCACTTCGAGTAGCCGTTCGGCGATGCCGTTGCGGCCGAAGCGGAAGGCGCCGTCGAGGCCGATGAAACCGCCCGGATCGCGCAGCTTGTCCACCGGAAACGGGCTGCCGATCCGCCAGTCGCGCGCGATGCGGGTGGTGAGCAGCACGCTGTCATAGCCAAGCGTTGACAGGCGGAATGGATCGCCGCCGAACTGGCTGCGGTATTTGGTGGCATATTGCCGGTAAAGGCCATCGGACACGCTGGCGAACCAGGCGCCGCGCATTGCTGCTGAGCCAGGCAAGGCGCGCTCGGTGTTCCACAGCTCGGTGCCCAGAATGCGCGCCGTACCGCCGCCATTGGCGCGGACCATGGGCACGATGCGGATCGCCGCAGCGCCGCTGTCAGCAATCAGGATGGCTTCATAGGCGCTTTCCTGTTGCATCCTCCTGACCGCCGTCGTGATCGCAGCGTTGCCAGCGGCGTAGGTCTGCATCGAGACGACCGTGCCGCCCACGCGGTTGACCGCTGCGAGCATCGCGGACGAGGCGCGCTGGCCGTAAGTCCCGGCGGGCACCAGCCCGGCAAACCGGGTGATGCCCTGAGCACGGGCATGGCGGATTACGCGGTCAATGGACTGCGCCGGCACATAACCCATGATGAAGACGTTATCGCCAGCGATGCCCGTGTCGTTGGAATAGCTGATGATCGGCACGTTGGCCGCGCGGGCTGTCGCGGCAATCGCCACCACATCGTCGCTGAGCAGAGGGCCGAGGATCAGCCGATTGCCATCGGCAATCGCGCGCTGCGCTGCGGCTTGGGCACCGCGCGCGGTGTCATAGCTGGTGATCCGGATGTTGTTTGCCTTGGTATCAAGCAGTGCGAGCGTTGTCGCGTTGGCGAGCGACTGGCCAACTGCTGCGTCCTTGCCGGACAGCGGCAGCAACAATGCGATCCGGTGGCGGGCATCGTCGCTGGGCAACACGCCGGTGATTGGCCGGTCGGCCGGGCGATCAACCGGGTCGACGGGGGTCTGGACAGGGGGGGGAGGGGGTGCGGTTTTGGGCACCATCGTCTGGCATGCGGCCAGAAATGCCGTTCCCAAGACCAGCATCACGATGCCGAGTAAGCGCCGATAGGCCTGTTTCATCGCTTGTCGCTCCCGCATTGCCGGTCCATGAACGGGTTTAGTGACTCATGATCCCGAACCCGGCCTCTATATCGTGGCGACGCCAATCGGCAACCTTGGTGATGTATCGCCGCGCGCCAGAAAGGTGCTTGAACACGCCGATCTGATCGCCTGCGAAGATACCAGGGTGACCGGCGGACTGCTCCACCATCTGGGCTTCAAGCGTCCCATGATGCGCTACGACGACCATGCCCGCCCCGCAGACCGCGCGCGGCTGATCGACGCAGCGCGCGCCGGATGCGTCGCGTTGGTCAGCGATGCGGGAACGCCGCTGATCTCTGACCCCGGCTACAAGCTGGTGCGCGAGGCGCGTGAGGCAGGTGTTGCAATCCACTCGGTGCCGGGGCCATCGGCGCTGATTGTTGCGCTCACCTTGGCGGGGCTGCCCACCGACAGATTTTACTTCCACGGCTTTCTGCCCAACAAGCCCGGCGCGCGGACGAGGGAAATTGCCGGGCTGGCGGTGATGCCGGTGACTTTGGTGTTTTACGAAAGCGCCAAGCGAATCGCTGCCTGTCTGGCTGCGCTGCACGAAGGCCTTGGCGAACGAGAAGCGGCAGTAGTGCGCGAAATCAGTAAAAGATTTGAAGAAACGCGCACCGGAACGCTGGCCGAACTGGCTGCGGTCTATGCAGATGCGCCTCCCAAGGGCGAGATCGTGCTCGTCGTCGGCCCGCCGGGACCCGGTAGCGCCGTTGCGCCTGAGGAAAGCATCGAAGCGGCACTGGCCGAGGCCCTGCTGACCATGCCCCCCGGCAAGGCTGCTGGCGAGGTGGCGAAACAGTTCGGGCTGGATCGCAAGGCGCTGTACGCCCGCATATTGGCGGATCGCAGCGCGGGTGACTAAAGCTTCGCGCCAGCAGGCCGAGGCGCA
>NZ_JBGTFM010000180.1:0-1657 GCF_041747255.1 Blastomonas sp.
TCTCAAGAACTCCTTCGACATGCTGCGCGATGGGCAGGCGCGGGTGATGGAGAACATGAACTCGATGAATCCGATGGCCAAGATGCCGGGCTTCGAGGTCATGCAAAAGCAGCAGGTCGCCTTCATGAAGGCGATGAGCGCGTGGCCCAGAGCGGCCGGTACGACCGGTCCCGAGAAAGAGCCGGAGGCGAAATCCGACGACAGCGAAGACCTCGAGGCGATCAAGCGGCAGCTTGCGGAATTGCAGGAAAAGCTGTCCAAGCTCAAATAGAGCATTTCGGGATTAGGTGACTCAGGTGTTCGCTGCCTTTTACGGCATTCGAACCAGAAAACCGATGTCTGATCTATCAAGTTGTTCCCGAAACGCTCTAATCAGGCCGCCTGATCCGCCACCGCCACCGACAGCGCGGACAGCAGAGCGTCGGCCACCAGATCGCAATCGGCAAGCGTCAGATGCACCGGCAGGCGTACGTCGCAGGCCCGCATCAGCATCGCGCGGGTTTGCGGCAGGTCCGGCAGGTCCTCGATGAACTGCCAATTCCAGAAGGCGCGCGCGTTGTCGGTGCTTTGGCCGAAAACCTGCACCTTGACCCCGCGCATTGCAGCCTCGGCCACAAACCGCGCGAGCGCCGTACCGCTCAGACCGGGCAGGTTGAACTGGATCGAATCCGGTGCGCGGTCCTCGCCCGGCAGCGGTGCGGGCACATCGACGAGCGGCGAGGTCGCAAGACGGGCGGCCAGATGATCATGATTGCGCCGCCCGTCCGCCACCCGGCGCGACAGCTCGGGCAGTTGCGCACGGGCCAGCGCGGCGGACATGTTTCCCAGCCGAAGGTTGTACAGCGGCAATCTGTTCTGCCAGCGCGTGCAGGCCTCGTGCAGCAGGCTGTGCTTGCGCCAGTTATGCTCGTAGGCACCCGACATGATGGTCGCGCGCGCCGCCAGATCCGCGTCGTCGGTGATGAGGATGCCGCCTTCGCCCGTGTTGACCATCTTGTAGGACTGGAACGAGAAACAGCCGACGCGCCCGATGGTCCCGATCTTGCGCTGGCGCCAGACGGTGCCCAGCGAATGCGCCGCGTCCTCGATCACGGGAAGGCCGCGCGCATCGCACAGCGCCATGATTCTATCCATGTCCGACGTGTGCCCGCGCATGTGACTGATGATGACGGCCTGCACGCGATCCAGTCTGGCGGCGAAATCGTCGAGGTCGATGCGATAGTCCTGGCCCACTTCGCACAGAACCGGCTGCATCCCGGCGTGAAGGACCGCCGACGGCACCGCCGCGAAGGTGAAACCGGGGATCAGCACCCGCGCGCCATCGGGCAGCCCCAGCGCCTTGAGCGACAGGAACAGCGCTGCCGAACAGGAGGACACGGCAAGCGCAAAGCGCGCGCCCATCATGCCGGCGAATTCCGCCTCGAGCAGGGACGCCGGAGAGTCCGTTTCGGCGGTGTAGCGAAACAGATCGCCGGTCTCCAGCAGTCGCTCGATCTCGGCGCGGGCGGTGTCGGGGATCGCCTCGGCCCGGTGCATGTCTGGCAGCGTCATGATGCGTCCTCCTGCTGTTCAGGGTATCATACCGCAGGGCAGGAGGATGCCACCAGCCCTTGCTTCCATGACAGTTTCGTGAAGTGGCGCGGATTACACACCCAGA
>NZ_JBGTFM010000181.1:0-2865 GCF_041747255.1 Blastomonas sp.
GCCAAAGATTTTGCGAACCATTTTGGCCTCGGCAGGATTAACTTCGAGCCTGCGGTCGCGTACGTCGTAACCAAGCGGGACTGTCCCGCCCATCCAGATGCCCTTCTTCTTCGACGCCGCGATCTTGTCGCGGATACGCTCCCCGGTCACTTCACGCTCGAACTGGGCGAAAGACAGCAGGACGTTCAAGGTCAGCCGGCCCATGCTGGTGGTAGTATTGAATGCCTGGGTGATGCTGACGAATGATGCCCCCTTTGCATCGAGCACATCGACGATTTTCGCAAAATCGGAGAGCGCGCGGGTCAGACGATCGACCTTGTATACGACGATGATATCGACCTTGCCGGCCTCAACCTCTGCCAGTAACTGCTTGAGGCCGGGACGATCCATTGTGCCGCCTGAGAACCCACCATCGTCATACTGCTCGGGCACCAGCGCCCAGCCTTCGTGACGCTGGCTAAGGATATAGGCTGCGCACGCCTCGCGCTGGGCATCGAGGCTGTTGAACTCCTGCTCCAGCCCATCCTCGGTCGACTTGCGCGTGTAGATGGCGCAGCGCAAAACAGGCGGGCGCTTTGTTTCGCCGTTACGCATCGCGCGCTCCCTTGGCAGACGCCGGGCTCCTGAGGCCGAAGAAGCGCGGGCCGGACCATTTTGTCCCCGTTATGGCCTGAGCGATGCTGCTGAGCGAGGCATAGGTCTGATCACCCATCTGATAGCCGTCGTCGGTTGCCAGTACGCTATAGGTTTCACCGTTCCAGCTGCGCACCAGCCTGGTGCCGGGGCGAAGGCTGACGGAGGCCGGAGCACAGGGTATTGACGGCGGCGCTCCCTGCCCAGTTAACCGGGCCAATTCGCGCTCAATCGCGAGTGTGAGCCCGCCATGCTGTTTTTCCTGAAGGCGCCAGGCAATGCCGCGCACAAGCAGGTCTGGGCTGAGTTCAGGGGCTGGTTCGCGGTAAAGGCGCCGCCATTCTGCGCGCAGTGCGGCTGGCGGCAATGCCGCCAGCCCGTTCAACTTATCAGCAAGGCGTGCCATCACGCTGCCGCCTGTTCGGTAGTTGCGTCTTGAACCATCCGATAGGCCAGTTCACCCGAAGTGCGCTCTTCACGGGCGAGCATGTGCCCTTTCTTACGCAGACCAGTGAAGAAAGCGCGCACGCTATGGTTCTGCCAACCAGTTGCATCCATAAGTTCTGGCACAGTCGCACCGCGAGGGCGGACCAGGAGTTTGCATACCAGCGCCGTCTTGGTCGCCGGTGCCTTTTTCGATTTCGGGGGGTTTTCGAGGGTCATGCCAGGTCTCCGTTGGAGCGGCGCACCATGCGCCGCCTCCCACCACCTGAAGCCCCGCAGGGTCGAACTGCGAGGCAGGGCTCGCCGCCTGATTCAGCCGCGACCCGTGCCCACAGTAACACTTCGTCTGGCAGCGAAGTCCAGTCCAAAAGTCGCTGAATTATCCAAGTTTAGGTAAGAAGAAATTCGTGGTGGCAGAATTCGATTTATCTGCGCGTCCGGGCGGGACCGCCAACTCCGTTCCGCTCCTTATCAAGCATTCCAGAAAGCCGCCTTGCGCCCATGGCTAAGCTTGAGATTGGCCAGATAGGCTTCGTGGTCGGGATGCCCGGCCCAGTCGTCGATCCGCTTGGAAAGGTAATCGCAGGTCTGCAAATGCCGGGCGGCGTGGCGGTATCGCTTGGACCGTGCCTTATCGAGCGCGAAATCAATCATATCCCGAAGCAACAATGTCGCGACCAGTGGATAGCGTTGATCGAGCGCATCAACCGCAGGCGTCAGCAGCCAGTAGTGATCGCCATCGAGTTCGCCGTGCCGCTCCACGATCAGATCCGCCGCAACGCCAAGGGCTGCCGCCTGATTGGGCCAATTGACCAGGAATGCCAGCGCCTGATGAAAACCGGGATAGGCCCGCGCATACGCCATTGCGCGGTTTTCCACCTCTTCATCATCAAAGTCCGGAACGCGCTTCAGATAGGCAGCGAGGTAGTCCGCGTTCAGATCCCGCTCGAAGATCGCCCAGCGTTCATCCTGAGCCTCGGCGGACCGCGCAAGGGCCTCGAGTGTATCGATCCTGACCTGCTCCCAGTCCGGCCAGTGACGCCCTTTCGCGGATTCGATGTCGACCTTCGACAATGCCGTCATCGCTTCTTGGGCTCGACCAGCAGTCAACAACCGAGCCGCGATGTCCGCCGCAATCGCTGGATTGGCTTGCTCGCTATCCGAGAACCGTGCGGCGTAGCCATCAACGTCGCCGAGCGCATCGGCGATCTCGGTCAGGGCCGATCTGACCGTGCGGACATGACGTGCGGCGGCATAGTCATCCTCATACATCGGCCCGCGGGAGCTGATCGCAATCACCCTGCGCTCCGGACCCTTCGCCCTTGCGGGCGGTGCCGCCGACAAGGCCTCGAATTTAGTCTTGAGCAAGCCGAGCCCTTCCTTGCCCAAGGCCTCAGACATCACTTCGATCACCCCGTCGAACTGGGCGTAGTCGTTGGCGCAAACGGCGACAAACACCCGATCCGCCAACTTATCCTGGGTCAGTTTTGCTGAAGGTGCTACTTCGCCGAGGTTAGCGAGAGAAAGGTCCATAATGTCGCCGATCGACCCGTTGCTATCATCGCATCTTTCATAGATCGACGGCGCGGCCTCAAGCAGGCGCCATAATAGATCGAGCGCGTCTGCCGGCCGTGTCGGCGCGACATGCTTCATGATCGCGGAGCGCTGGGCCTCCAGATCCTTCGCCAGCGCACGAACCTTGTGCCAATCTACAAAGGATTTGGACTTGGTGATGGTTGCTAATCGTTTGCGGATTTCTGCCGCTACATCTTCGCCACCCGACCGGCT
>NZ_JBGTFM010000182.1:0-5650 GCF_041747255.1 Blastomonas sp.
CCGGCGCATTGCGGTTCAAAATGTCGCGCAGGCTGTGGGTTGCAGCAATCTCCGCCAGCCCCAGATCGGTGAAGGCCAGACGCTGGTTTGCGCGCTCACCCCAGACATGGCGGCTGAGCAGCGGATTGGTCAGGGCTTGCGAAAAGGCATCCATGGCGACCATTGATGTCAGCAAATCGGGCAAAGGTCCATTGTCTGCATTGGGCTCGGCGAACAATCCGACATAAAATTCGACATTACCGACCGAGCCGTAAAGCGCCTGCAGTTCCGCCGCCAGCGCCTGCCGCCGGGCCTGCTCCGCGGCATTGTCTGAACGGCCAACAATCTTGGCAAAGCTGCTGGGCACATCGTATGACATCGCCCGGCGATAGGCGGCATAGGTGCCGATGTTGAGATCACGCGCCTGTGATATCGCCATCGCCTCGAACCGCTGCAAAAAGCTTGCGGTGTTGTGCAGCCCCAGCTGGGTCGCGCGATTGGCTGACACCTCAACGAACGCATTGGCCAGGCCATGGTCGATCAACAGTTGGTTGTTGAACAGCAGCCCGGCGGCGGGCACGCTTGCACCGCGCATCGTCATCTGCTCGGGCACCAAAGAATGCCAGCGATACAGCAGGCTGAACTCCGCCGTCATCCAGTTGGGCCGGTTCCAGCGCGCATCCCACGCGACCTTGGGGTTGGCGATGAAGCGGAAGGGTGACGTGTTGATGTGGTTGATATACTCCTCGATCACGATCTTGATGAACATCACGATGACGATGTTGCGTACCGTCTGGAACACCCGCTCGTCATCCCATCCGGCGTTCTGCGCGCTGATCAGCCCCGCCAGCCGGTTGTGCTCGCGAAAAAACAGTGTGTTCATCATCGCCACTTGCGTCGTCGCATTCGCCCGGTCGCCACCGACCGCGAACAATCGCTGCTTTTGCGCAGGTGTCACGGCGCTGATGCCCAGCGGCTCATCAAGAACGAGCGCGCCATTGGCATCGCAAAACCTTGGGTCGGGCGCGCCGTTTGAATCATACATAAACGGCGGGAACTCCTCGCCGTTGATGATCTGCGAGCGCAGCCGCCCCTGCGTGTCACGCAACACCCGCGTCTGCGCCTCGGTGCGCCCATAGAGCGGGGAGAGGTCAATTTCGTGGTTGGATGTGGTGCGCCGCCGGTCATCGTTGGCCGGGTTGTTCGACACCTTGGTGCGGATGAACCCGTCGGTCAGATATTGCGCGAAGGCGGGGAACAGGCAGGTCGATTTAGTGCAAAGTCGTTGCTGCCCGCCCGGCGGTGCGAACAGGGCGGGGACATCGGCAATCGGCGGACGGCGGGTGTTGGGGGCTTCGACGGCGGGATAGGGGTCGGGCGGCAGCAGCCGCGCGTTGTAGGTGCGATCGGTCAGCCCGGACCAGCTGATGTAATCCTCTCGCGTTGAATACGGATGCGGGCGGTTGCGCGACCGGTTGACGATGCGGTTGATGACGATCTCGTTGATCTCATTGCGGCCCAGAATGCCGGTCGCAGCACCCAGCAAAAGGTCTTCGAAAAACGATCCCATATTGGCTCTCCTTCTATCGCAAATGCTACGCCGACGCGGCATGGGGCGGCGTCAGGCGATGCGATCCGAAGGCGACTGTTGATCGGGCGAGCGTGCCCGATCTGCATCAAATAGGATAGGAAGGATTGGCCACGTCTTGATGGACGTGGCTAAGGACGAAGAGACTGAGCGTTGACCATATTTACGGCGCGATGAGCAGCCCGATTCTGGGGTCGGCCTTGCCCGCCAGCGTCTCGAGATACGCCTCCAGCGCGGCTTCCGGACCTTTGCGCTTGTCAATGCTGACCAATTTGGGCGCAAGCGAGACAAAGCTCGTCCATGCCGCTTCAATGCGGCTGCGAAAGCTCTCCGCACCCCAGTCTGCAACCCGCTTTTCGCTGCGTCCGGGGGCAAAAAAGCCTTGTCGTGCCGGGCCGGGCAAGGTGGTCGCGTCCGGAACTGAATCCCAGTGCGATTTGCCGACGACGACCGAGGCCCTGAGCACATCGCCAAAGTGATTGTGCACCGCCGCCGTCACCGCCGCATTGCCCGCCATATCGACCAACGCGGCGGGAACGGTTGCGTCCAGTGTAGAGATCGCATCATAGGCGATCACCCGGTCGTAGAGGCCAAGCGACTCGACATAGGTGATGTTGGCAAGGCTGGTGAGGCCAATGACCTGCGGGCGGGCATCGCGCTGCACCAGTGCATGGGCAAGGCCGATCGCCGTCTTGCTCGATGCGCTGGCGACCAGAATCTGCTCAGCGCCATAGCCCGCTTCATCTTCAAACTGGTCGGCGATCAGCCAGCCGGTCAGGAACAGCGGGCGAAACACCGGCCAGTAATCATGATCTGCAGCGGCATAGTCGTCCAACGCATCGATCCGCTGATACTGGTTGTAGATCACCGGCAATGTCGTGCGGCGCTGCGACGCATCGGTGAAGCCCTGCGGCCCCGCGTGGCCCGGCAGCAGCACCGCGTGGCTGGCCATCGGGAAAAAGCCATAAAGCTGCGTGCCCACCGGTACCGCCTCGTGATGGCTGCGCGTGACGGTGGCAAAGCCCCAGACCGGCAGCCGCCCGGGCGCATCGCGCTCGGCAAAGAAATCCCAGTAGCCCTGATCGTTGCCGAACAGCCCCATCGGCTTGCCGAACACCGCATAGGTAATGTTGTTGGCGGTCATTGCATACAGATCGACAGCAACCTCAACCGCGCCTTCGGGCAGGTCCGTTTCAAGTTCCTCGACGATGCGCGCATCGGTAAGGCTGTCGCGGTTTATATCGATGGCCCAACGGTTGATGGTCATGAATTTTTCCTTCCTATTGTTCGCCACCACTCTGTTTTCCGGCGAAAGTCGGAATCCAGCGGCGTATGGGCACAATCTCGCTCTGGATTCCGGCGTTCACCGGAAAACGATCATTTACACATTGAGATAATTCAGCTTCGCCCCGCCGCGCGGCCAGTCCATCTTCACCAGCCGCCCGGTGCCCGACAGGCAGATCCACGCGGTCTTGAGGTCAGGGCCGCCAAAGCAGATGTTGGTGGTAAACGGGTCATCGGTTGCAATAAATTCGACGAGTTCACCGCCCGGCGACACGACCGAAATGCCGCTCTGGCCGATCGTCGCGACGCACACATTGCCCGCACCATCGACGCCAAGCGAATCGAAAAATGTATAGCCGCCGGGGCTGTAGAGAAACGTGCCCCCCGGCCCCAGCAGCCCTTGCGCAAACGCGATCTCGCCAGGCGCGCCGATGTCATAGGCCCACAGTTTGCAGGTATACGTCTCTGCAACGTAGAGCGTCTTGCCATCGGGCGACAGGCCGATGCCGTTCGGATTCTCCATCGGAAAGATGGCTTCTTTTAGCAGCGACCCATCGGCCCTGGCATAGAAGACCCCGGTGACATCGCGCTCGCGCCGCCGCGTCTTGCCGTGATCGGTGAACCAGAAGCCGCCCGCATCGTCGAACACGATGTCGTTAGGTCCGCGCAATGCGCAGCCGAAATCGCCATCGTTGTAGAGTATCTCGATCGCGCCGGTCTCAAGGTCGACCCGCTCGATCCGCCCGCCCGAATAATCGTCCGGCTGGCCATGCGGGATCAGCAGTCCGCCGCGCTCGACATAATGAAAGCCGCCATTGTTGCAGACATACAGCTTTCCATCAGGGCCAAGCGCCGCGCCATTGGGCCCGCCCCCGGTTTCGGCCACGGTCTGCTTGCGGCCATCGGGATAAACACGCGTGACCCGGCCAGCCGCGATCTCGACCAGCACCACGCTGCCATCGGGCATCGCCACCGGGCCTTCAGGAAAGCGCAGGCCATCGGTCACCAGTTCCATGCAGAGATCCTCTCAAATATTTTGTCTTACCTCATCATCGCGGGGCAGTGGCGCGAAGTCCAGCCGCTGATTGATAGACCACGAACGCCCCTTGAGCGAAGCACGATTTCCCCCTAATGACATGGCTTTAATGACATCGCCCGAAACCGCTTCGCAACGCCGCCCCGCCAGCGACTATCCGCCGGGCCGCGCCGCGTTTCCGCACCGCCATCTGCTCGGAATCGCAGGGTTGCAGCCATGGGAAATCGAGTATCTGCTCGATGAGGCCGAGCAATGGGTCGACATGAACCGCAAGGCGAGCAAGCACGATGACCGGCTGGCGGGTCTGACGCTGATCAATGCATTCTTTGAGAATTCCACCCGCACGCTGCTGTCGTTCGAGATTGCGGGCAAGCGCCTCGGCGCCGATGTGGTCAACATGCACGCCGCGCAGTCGAGCCTAAAAAAGGGCGAGACGTTGATCGATACTGCGGTGACGCTCAACGCGATGCGCGCCGATGCCATTGTCATTCGCCACGGCAGTTCTGGCGCGGTGCAGCTGATCGCCGACAAGGTCGGCTGCCCCGTGCTAAACGCGGGCGACGGCACGCACGAGCACCCGACGCAGGCGCTGCTCGACGCGCTGACCATCCGGCGGCGCAAGGGGCAGATCGCCGGGCTGCGCGTCACCATTTGCGGCGACATCCTGCACAGCCGCGTGGCGCGCTCGAACATGATTTGCCTGTCCACTTTGGGGGCAGAGGTGCGCGTGGTCGGCCCGCCCGCGCTGATGCCACCTGCGGTCGAAACGATGGGCGCGACCCCGTTTGCGGACTTCAACGCGGCGCTCGATGGCGCAGACGTGGTGATGATGCTGCGCCTGCAGAACGAACGGATGCAGGGCCAGTTCATCCCCTCCCCGCGCGAGTTCCGGCACCTCTATGGTCTCACTCCCGCGCGGCTGGCGCTCGCCCGGCCCGATGCGCTGGTGATGCACCCCGGCCCGATGAACCGGGGCATAGAGATCGACAGCGACATCGCCGACAATGCCGAACGCTCGGCCATCACCGATCAGGTCGAAATGGGCGTTGCGATGCGGATGGCGTGCCTCGACGTTCTCACCCGTCAGGCGCGCGGCGTGGAGGGCTGGGCATGATCAAGAGCCCCAATGCCCCGCTCAGCATCATCAGCGGCTTGCTGGTTCTGCCCGGACAGGCCGAGCCGATCCCCGGTGGGCTCCGCGTGATCGGAGACCGCATTGCCGCCATCGGCGCAATCACGCCAAAGCCGGACGACCGGGTGCACGATGCCAAAGGCGCGCTGATCGCGCCGGGTCTGGTTGATCTGGGCGTATTCGCGGTCGACCGGCCCGCATTTCATTTCGGCGGCATCAGCCGTGCGGCGCTGATGCCCGACCAGAGCCCGCCGCTCGACAACCCCGCGCTGGTGCGCTTTGCCGCCTATTCGGGCAAGCCGGACTTCTGGGTGCACCCGCTTGCCGCTTCGACACGCGGCCTCGCCGGCGCCGAGATGGCCGAGATCGGCCTGATGAAAGAGGCCGGAGCGCGCGCAGTCGCCACCGGTCGCCGCTGGATCATCGACAGCGGCACAATGATGCGGCTGATGCAATATTGCGCGATGCTCGATCTGCCGTTGGTGGTGCACAGCCAGGATCACGGGCTGGCGGGACCTGCGGTCGCAACCAACGGCGAGATGGCGACCCGGCTCGGCCTGCCGCAGGCCCCTGCCGAAGCTGAAAGCATCGCCATCGCGCGCGATGTGGCGCTGGTGCGGCTGACGGGGGC
>NZ_JBGTFM010000183.1:0-2068 GCF_041747255.1 Blastomonas sp.
GCGGTGCTGGCGAAATTGCGCAGCACGCGCGAGCGATACACCAGATCGCTGCTCGACAAAATCAGCGGCGCATGCGCGGCCGCATTGAGGATGCGCTGTGCCGCCAAATCGGCGCGCCACGCCGGGTCTGACACGGTTTCAAGATGCGCATCGAGCCATTGCGACACCAGCCGCTCGGCAATCGGCACGCACTGGTCGCGCGGCGCAGAGGCGGCAAGGTCGCGTAGCCAGCCGAAGCTGTGGATGTAATCGATGACCTCATCGGGCGCTTTCAGGCTGGCATAGTCCAGCTCGCCAAGCTTCAGCTTGTTATGGCCGAACATGAAATGCCCGGCGCGGATCGCCTTGCCGCGCCGCGCGTCGCCCGCAAACGGGTCGGTCGGCGCAGCCAGCAGCCGCAACGGTGAGCGGCCCTTGAGCCGCAACTTGTGCAGCGGGGTGCGCCAGGTCATCCGGTAGAAATAATGCACAACGCTTTCGGTCAGCGAGAGGCCCCGGTCGGCTTCCTGCCGCACCAGCTGCTTGCGCCCGGCGGGAACGTCGCGGGGCTCGTGCTCGATCAAATCGGGGCGCGGCTCTTTGGTGTCGGCGCCGATCATCGGCAGGCGGCGGTCTGCTTCGCTGGCAGTGCTGGCCATGGCTCCCGCACGCTGTTGCCGGCGCTTGTCGGGTGCCAGATCGTTCATTGGCCTTTAAGCTCCCGGATGTTCGCGGCATATTGGTCTTGCCCGCCGCGAAAGCTTGCAGTGCCTGCGACCAGCACATTGGCGCCGGCGTTGATCGCCTGCGGCGCGGTGATCGCATCAATGCCGCCATCGACCTCAAGATCAATCGCACGACCCGATTTGGCGATCATCTTGGCAATCGCCTCGATCTTGCGCAACTGGCTGGTGATGAAGCTTTGCCCGCCAAAGCCCGGGTTGACGCTCATCACCAGCACCAGATCGATCTCGTCGATCAGATAATCGAGCATTTTGGCGGGCGTGGCCGGGTTGAGCACGATGCCAGCCTTTTTGCCCAGCGAGTTGATCAGCTGAACGGTGCGGTGGACATGCGGTCCGGCTTCCGGGTGGACGGTGATGATGTCCGCCCCGGCATCGGCAAAGGCTTCCACAAAGCTGTCGACCGGCGAGATCATCAGATGGACATCAAATGGCCTGGCGGTGTGCGGGCGCAAAGCCTTGACCACTGCCGGGCCGATGGTGATATTGGGGACAAAATGCCCGTCCATCACATCGATATGGATCCAGTCGGCCCCAGCGGCATCAATCGCACGCACCTCTTCGCCGAGACGCGCGAAATCGGCAGAAAGGATTGACGGAGCTATCAGTGGTGGTTGGGGCATTTGTTAAGGGGACTAACCCGCAAGATATGGTGGAGCAAGGACCGTCCACCGCTTATCCACATGATTTGCACAGGCATAAGTCAAGCCGAGCCATTTCAGCCGCTGTGTCGCATCCGCACCATGAAAAACCCGTCGAGACCGCCCGATCGCACAAGCATTCCTGGCAGGGTGCGTACCCAGCCATTGGCGTGCGGTGTGACACCGTCGGGCAGTTCTTCCTGGTCAACCGGATCGATCGCAAAGCGCGGATCGGCAATAAGAAACGCCTGGGTGATCGCCTCGCCCTCCTCGGGCTCCAACGAGCATACCGCATAGACGAGGACGCCGCCGGGCTTCACCCAGTCGGCGGCGCGCTCCAGCAACCGCGTCTGCTGCTCCGCGCGCTCGGCGATGTGGCGCGGCGCAATGCGATAGAGCACATCGGGGTGGCGGCGGAAAATGCCGGTAGCGCTGCACGGCGCATCGAGCAGCACCGCGTCGGCGGGCCCATCGGGCGCCCAGTCGAGTAGGTCAGCGGCAATCGTCTCCACCGTGAGGCCAGTACGCGCGACGTTCTGCTCAAGGCGTTGCAGGCGCTTGTCCGAGCTGTCGACCGCGCTCACCCGCCATCCGGCAGCGGCAAGCTGCATGGTCTTGCCACCGGGCGCGGCGCACAGGTCAAGCACGTGGCGACCTTCGCCTGCACCCAGCAGCCGGGCGGGCAGCGATGCGGCGAGATCCTGC
>NZ_JBGTFM010000184.1:0-10938 GCF_041747255.1 Blastomonas sp.
GTGGTGGCCAGCGCCGAGACCGCGACCTCGCGCGCCGCCATCGCCGGGATCAGCGCCAGCGCGATGTCGCGGCTGAACCCGATGGGGGCGACGACCGGCTCAAGCACGCCCGCAATCCGCCCGGCGGCGGAATAATCGAGCTGGCTCAAGCCGCTGCCCGCAGGGGCCTGCGGATAGGTGAGCAGCAGCCAAAGCCCGATCGTGACCGCAAAGATGATCGTGCCGGCGCGGCGCAGGAACAGCCATGCGCGCTGCCACAGGCCAAGCGCCAGATCGGTAAGGCGCGGCATCTGGTATTTGGGCATTTCCATCAGGAACCCGCTGGCACCGCCCTTGGCAACAGTCGAGCGCAGCACCAGCGCCACCACCATCGCGCCAATGATGCCAAAGACATAGAGGCCAAACAGCACCAGCCCCTGCATGCCGATGCCCGGCCCGACGGCGGTTGACGGAATGAACGCGGCAATGATCACCGTGTAGACCGGCAGCCGCGCCGAACAGGTCATCAGCGGAGCGATGAGGATGGTGGTCAGCCGATCCTTCTCATCCGATATGCTGCGCGTGGCCATGATGCCGGGGATTGCGCAGGCGAACGATGACAGCAACGGAATGAACGAGCGCCCCGACAGGCCCACGCCCGCCATCATCCGGTCCATGATGAACGCTGCGCGCGCCATATATCCGGTCGCCTCCATCAACAGGATGAAGAAGAACAGGATGATGATCTGCGGCAGGAAGACCACGACCGAGCCGACCCCGGCGATCACGCCATCGACGACCAGCGACCGGAAGAAACCTTCCGGAATCACAGCGCTGGCGAGATCGCTGAGCGCCGCCGCGCCTGCCTCAAGCGCATCGGCAAAGGGACTGGCCCAGCTGAACACCGCCTGGAACATGATGAACAGCAGCGCAAACAGGATCAGCGGCCCGGCGAACCGATGCAACAGCACGCTGTCGGCGCGGTCTGACCAGCGGCGGCTCTGCGTTTCCGAAACGACAGCGCAGTGGGCGATGGTTTCGGCACGGCGACGTCGCGCGCGCATCTCTGGCTCGCCCAGCGGGGCATGCGGTACCTGCTTGTTGACGATCACCGCATCGAGCGCGGCGGCGAGCTCGATCATCCCCTTACGGCGCACTGCGACGGTTTCGATCACCGGCACGCCAAGATCGGCCGCCAGCCGCCTGGGGTCGAGTGTCAACCCGTCGCGCGCCGCCAGATCGACCATGTTGAGCGCGACCACGGTGGGCAGACCAAGCGCGAGCAGCTCAAGCGCGAACACGAGATGCTGGTCGAGGTTCGCCGCATCGAGCACGATGATCAGCGCGTCGGGCTGGCGTTCGCCCGCCTGACAGCCCATCACGACATCGCGGGTCACCGCCTCATCAGGGCTGGTCGGGTCGAGACTGTAGCTGCCGGGCAGATCGATCAGCTCGCCGGGGCGACCATCGGCAAAGGCGAAACGGCCCGATTTGCGTTCGACCGTCACCCCGGGATAATTGGCGATCTTCTGCCGCGCGCCGGTCATCGCGTTGAACAGCGCGCTCTTGCCGGCATTGGGGTTGCCGACCAGCGCGATCAGCGGCTGATGCCGGGTCATGATGGCTGTCTCATGCAGGCTGACCCGGCGGGTGCAAGGTGATCGCACGGGCATGGACGCGGCGGATCGCGACGGTCATCCGGCCTATCGAAAGAGCAATCGGATCACGGCCGAAAAAGATACCGCGATGGCGGATGCTCACGCAAGCGCCTTCGTCTATGCCCAGCGCACGCAGCCGCTTGCCCTCGTCGTCGGGCAGAACGCTCCAGTCAATCGCGGCAATTTCCGCGTGCTGGCCATTGGGGAGTTGATCAAGCAGCATGTTGGTGTTGCGAACCGCTATCAATATCAGTGGTGCAACGCCAGACAATTATGCGGTTAACATGGCTGTGGGTTGAGCGGGCGCTCAGCGCGCAGGATAGCGCAGCCGTCCCAGGAACCGGCTGAGGCTGATGCGCTCGCCCTTGCCGGTGAATTTTGCCTTGGCCTTCTCAAACTGCATGACGTTTTCGATGCGTCGCGCCAGAAAACCATAGGTGTCCTGAAACTCGGGGCTTTCATCGTCGAGAAAAGCCATCAGCGTCGACCCATAGACGCCGGAGAGCAAGGTGCGCTTGGTATAGTGATTGTAGTCGGTCGCGGTGTCGCCGGCCAGCCGCCACATCAGGTCTGCCGTGCGCCACGAGAGTTTCGCACTGCGCGCCAGATTGGTTGGCATCGCCAGAATCGCCACCGCGCGGCGCAGCGCCTCGCGCTGGTGGGTCACCGCCTGAAAGCGAAAGGCGACCAGGCTCTGGATGCGCTCGCGAATTTTCATCGTGGCGACGCGCTCGGCCGGGAACGTCTCAATCATCTGCGCATCGATGTGGCTGATCCACGCCTCGATCATGTCGACCGCGCCGGCATCGAACGCCAGTTGCGCCAGCCCGGCATCCACGCCTTGCGCTGCAGCTGCGGCATCGCGCGCGGCATCGGTCCAGCCATCAAACACCGCCTCATCGGCAATGAACGGCGGCAGGAACAGCCGCACATCGTCAATCGTCGGGTCAACAGGGAGCGAATCGAGTCGGGCTGGATGATACATGGGCGTGCGTGCCTCCTTATCCATGCATTTAGGCGCTACGGCGTCCAAGTTAAAGCATAGCCGCCAATTTGATGGCGCATGGCGGCAGGAGGCGGCGCTTCAGCCCTTACGAAGACCGCGCGCGATCAAATCATTGGCCGCAGCCGCGACCGCATCGACCGGCTGGTCCTCGTTCCACACCCCAAAGCGCAACCCCAAAAACACGTTCATCCCCATCACCGCCCAGGCGTGCAGTTCGCTCACATCCTCACGAATCTCGCCCGCCGCAGCGCCTGCCTGCAAGCGCGTCAGGATGCGCGACGCGGTCGTCTCATAATGCAGCCGGTAGCTGTCTGGATCGACAAATTCCGCCTCGTCGATGATCCGGTAGATTTCCTTGTGTTCGCGCGCGAACGCGAGAAATCCCTGCAGTGCTGCCTGCTCGCGGCCGAGCGCGCTGGTTGCGGCCTGCATCGCGGCGGACGCATGACGCCCGACCTGCGCCGACATATCCTGCACCAGCGCCCGGAAGATCTCGTCCTTGGAATCGAAATAGGTGTAGAAGCTGCCCAGCGCCGTCCCCGCCCGGCGGGTGATGCCGCTCACCGAGGCTTCGTGGAAGCCGCGTTCGCCAAATTCCACCGCAGCAGCATCGAGCAGCTTGCGCAAAGTGGCGCGCCCGCGCGCGGTGCGCGGGGTTTTGTCGGTCTTGTCAGACGCATCGGCAGGCAAGTCGCTGCCCGGTGACTGTGTCGCCATGATCCACTCCCACTGCTGGACATGATGCATGCACGCCACACATCTGCCCGATTCGCTCCGCTTTGTCTGCCCTGATCAGGATTAGAGTTGAAAGCTGGTTCAACTTTCACTAATGCAACGTCATGCCAGACGCAAGGCCGGTCGAACACGAGCCGGAACAGCATGGCCCGGTCAGGATGCATGGGAGGATTTCAAGATGACATCATTTGGGTTTACCCGGATTTCGCCAGCGCGCACCGCGCTGGCGCTTGGCGTTGCCGCCGCCGCATTAACCGCCGCGCCGTCGGCGGCGCTCGCACAGGATGCGCAGGAAGAGCTTGAGGCCACCAGCGCCGAGGGCAACGTGATCGTCGTGACGGCGCGTCGGCGCGCGGAAAACCTGCAGGACGTGCCGATCTCGATCAGCGCCTTTTCCGCCGAGCGGCTTGAGAATCAGGGCGCGCTCGATCTCACCGATATTTCGCAGATCACCCCCAACACCACACTGGAAACCTCGCGCGGCACCAACTCCACGCTTACCGCGTTCATTCGCGGCGTCGGGCAGCAGGATCCGGTGTCAGGCTTTGAGGCAGGGGTCGGCATCTATCTCGACGATGTCTACCTCAACCGTCCGCAGGCCGCTGTGCTCGATATTTATGAGGTCGAGCGGATCGAGGTGCTGCGTGGGCCGCAGGGCACGCTCTATGGCCGCAACACGATCGGCGGCGCGGTCAAATATGTCACCAAGATGCTGCCGCAGGAATTCAGCCTGAAACTGCGCGGCAGCTATGGCACCTTCAACCAGGCTGATGGCGTGGTCAGCGTCTCGGCACCGATTGGCGACATCGTGCGCGCAGGGGCCTCGTTTGCGCGGCTTTCCCGCGGCGGCTTTGGCGACAATCTGGCCATCCCCGACCTCGAAAACTATAACAAGGATGTGTACGCAGGGCGCGGCACGCTGGAAATTGGCGGCTATGGCGCGCCGGTGATGATCCGCATTTCGGGCGACTATACCCGCGACAAGTCTGATCCGCGCAACGGTCACCGGCTAATCCCCGGCCTCCTCAGCGGCGCACCGGTATTGCGCAATGTTTTTGATACCCGCGCTGGCCTCAACGATCCCAAACAGGACGTCGAAGCTTATGGCCTTGCGATGAACATTTCAGCTGATCTCACCGACACGCTGACCTTCCGCTCGATCAGCGCATGGCGCAAGGATGACAGCTTTACGCCGATTGATTTCGACGCCCTGCCCGCGATCGATGTCGATGTTCCCGCGCTTTATCGCAACGAACAGGTCAGCCAGGAATTCCAGCTGCTCTATGAGGGCAGCCGCCTCAAGGGCTTGGTCGGTTTCTATTATCTCGATGCCAAGTCTACGACCACGTTTGATGTGTTGCTGTTCACCACAGTCAATAACCTCAATGCCTTTACCGCAGGCGATGTGCGCACCGACACATGGTCGGTGTTTGGCGATTTCACCTATGATTTTTCCGATCAGTTTGCGGTCTCGCTCGGCGGCCGCTATACCGTCGACAAGCGCAACTCGACGATCCTGCGCCAGACCAAGCTGGGCCGCTCGGCAGAATTCGGCGGCACGCCCATCATCCTGGCCACCACCTCCACCTTTGAAGGCGATGCACGCTTTACCGATTTCAACCCGCGCGCCTCGGTCAGCTTCAAGCCGAACCGCGATCACCTGCTGTTCGCCAGCTACTCGCAAGGCTTCAAGGGCGGCGGCTTTGATCCACGCGGCCTGTCCACCGCCGCACCCGATCTCAACCGCGATGGCGTGCGCAGCCGTGAAGAGATTTTCGACTTCCTGAGCTTTGAACCCGAAACGGTCGACAGCTATGAACTGGGCTGGAAGGGCAGCTTTGCCGACAATGCGATCAACATCGCAATCACCGGCTTTTATGCTGATTACACCAATGTGCAGGTGCCGGGCTCGGCCGGGTTCGATTCGAACGGCGACGGCGTCAACGATACCTTCATCGGCATCACCACCAACGCCGCCAAGGCCGAATTCAAGGGGCTTGAGTTTGAAGGCAATGCCGTGTTCGCGCGCGACTTTGCGGGCAGCGGATCATTCGTCAGCCTGAACGGCACGCTGGGTTACATCGATGGCAAGTACAAGCAGTTCATCGATGCGCGCGGCATCGATGTCGCTGATCTGCGCCGCATCCAGAACACGCCCAAATGGACATCGTCGGGCACGCTGACCGGGGCCCTGCCTGCCTTTTCGGGCATGCTGACCGCATCGACAACGCTGAGCTACCGCAGCAAGGTGTTCCAGTTTGAAGTGCCCAGCCCGTTCCTTGACCAGAATGGCTTTGTCCTGTGGGATGCAGCGCTGATCTGGCGTGATCAGGACGACCGGTTCAGCTTCGGCATCAATGCCAAGAACATCCTCGACAAACAGTATATCGTGTCGGGCTATCAGTTCCTCAGTGTTGCCCCCGACGGCACACCGCTGCGCAACGCGGCGGGCGGGCTGATCCCGACGCTGGGCAGAGAAGGCATCGCCACCGCGTTCTACGGCAACCCACGCCAGGTGTTCGTGACCGCAGGCGTGAAGTTCTGATAAAAAAAGCCCTCTCCCCTTCAGGGGAGAGGGTTGGGAGAGGGGGGTGCGCTGTCGCTTGCCCCTCTCTGCTGCGACTAGGCGGCAAGCCGCCAAGTCTCGCGTCTCTCCCCTGAAGGGGAGAGAGCTTAGAATTACCGCTCCCGCGCGGCGCTGAACGCAATCTGCGGGTTTTTTTCCTGCTGATAACCAATGTCCCAGGCGGATCGCGCCATAAACACCGGGTTGCCGTCGCGATCCTTGGCAAGATTGTTCATCGATATACGCTTGAACGCCTCAATCACCTCGGACGTGCCGGTGATCCAGCGCGCGGTATCGAACGGTGCCATTTCCAGCACTGCCTCGACCTTGTATTCGGCCTCCAGTCGGCTGATCAGCACTTCGAGCTGCAGCTGTCCGACCACGCCGACGATCCACTGGCTGCCGATCTCGGGGTAGAACACCTGGATCACGCCTTCTTCTGACAAATCATCGAGCGCCTTGCGCAGCTGCTTGGTCTTGGTCGGGTCCTTCAGCTGCACGCGGCGCAGGATTTCCGGTGCGAAATTGGGCAAGCCAGTGAAACGCACGTCGTTTTTCTCTGACAGCGTATCACCCACCCGCAGCGTGCCATGGTTGGGGATGCCGATGATGTCGCCGGGCAATGCCTCGTCGGCAATCTCGCGGTCCTGCGCGAAAAACAAGATCGGTGAATGCACCGCGATCGGCTTGCCATGGCCCGATGGCACCAGCTTCATGCCGCGCTTGAACGTGCCCGAGACCAGCCGCATAAAGGCGATACGGTCACGGTGCTGGGGGTCCATATTGGCCTGCACCTTGAAGATAAAGCCGGTGACGTCCTTGCGCGTCGGCTCGACGGCCTCAGGCTGGGCGGGCTGGGCGCGCGGTGGCGGGGCGTGATCGGCGATCGCGTTGATCAGCTCATCGATGCCGAACTGCTTGAGCGCCGAACCGAAATAGACCGGGGTCAGGTCACCGTGGCGATACGCCTTCAGGTCAAAGCTCGCATAGCCGCCCTGCGCCAGTTCAGCCTCGTCGGTCAGCCGCACATGCGCCTGCGCGCTCAAAACGTTGGCCAGCGCGGGATCATTGACCCCGGTGAACTGTGCGACGCTGCCATCGAATTCCCGCGATGGACCGCTGGGTTGCATCAGATGGTTGCGCACCAGATCATAAACCCCCTCAAACTGTCCGCCCATGCCGACCGGCCAGCTCATCGGGCAGACATCGAGCGCCAGCGCATCGGCGACCTCGTCAAGCAGCTCGAACGGGTCGCGGCCTTCGCGGTCGACCTTGTTGACGAATGTGATGATCGGAACCGACCGCAACCGGCACACCTCGAACAGCTTGCGCGTCTGCGGTTCGATGCCCTTGGCGGCATCGATCACCATGATCGCCGAATCGACCGCGGTCAGTGTGCGATAGGTGTCTTCGGAGAAATCCTCGTGCCCCGGCGTATCGAGCAGATTAAAGGTGATGCCCTGCCGCTCGAAGGTCATCACCGATGAGGTGACCGAGATGCCGCGCTGCTGCTCGATCTTCATCCAGTCCGATCGCGCGCGCCGCGCCGCGCCGCGTGCCTTGACCTCGCCGGCCAGATGGATCGCCCCGCCGGTGAGCAACAGCTTTTCCGTCAGCGTGGTCTTGCCCGCATCGGGATGCGAGATGATGGCGAAGGTGCGGCGGTTGAGGGCGATCATACAAGTCTTTGCTGGTGTCTGGGTGTAACAAGGCCGGGCAGTGCCTCTGCCCTAAGCAGGTGCAGCGGCTTGTCAAATGGCTTTCGGTGCTTGAGATGATCCAGGCTGCGCGCCACGACTGGTGGAGCCGAGGGGAATCGAACCCCTGACCTCGTCATTGCGAACGACGCGCTCTCCCAACTGAGCTACGGCCCCTGTCTCCGGTCAGGCCGCTGTCATAAAGCTGGCTGCGGCGCAATTCCAGACCCAATTTGAGGTTGACGCAAGCGCCCGCCACGCCGACCGTATGTCAGCCGCCCGAATCTGGCGCGAGCACCGTTTGCAGCGTCGGCGGTGGCAAGAGCTGGCTGCTCACCGGACTTGATACAGACTGGTCTGCGGCCATGGCACCCGGCGCAGCGCGCATTTCGGGCGAGCCATAGAGCGCGATCCAGCGCTGCAGATCGCTCTGATAGGATTCATAAACGGCGTAAAAGCGGTCGAACACGCCCTCAAGCTGGGGAAGCGCGCGCCCGGCAAAGCCGACCAGCTCGGTTGATGGCAGCGCGGCCGCCTCCTGGCCGAGCACCAGCGCAGCGTTGCAGAAATCAGCCTTTACCGGAGGGAAGGAGAAGAAATTGTAGACCTGCGTGTTCTCGGTATCGCGGATGCGGGCGGATTCGGCACCATGCATCTTGCGATACTTCGCCTCGACCACCTTGTTGACCCGATCAAGCTCACGCCTGTGTGTTTTGAGAAAGACGTTATAGTCATCGGTGATCCGGTAATGTTCTGCGTTCTGGCAGTTGAGCGCGGCAACGTTGAACGCAGCGCGGAAATACCACAGCTTTTCATTGTCATCGATGTCGCGCATCGGCGTTTCGCGCAGACCATCGGCGCGCAGCGCGGGGACGGCCATTGCCAGCATCGCGTTGGAAGGTGGTGCGGGCATGCGCGGCGGCGCCACCACGACCGGCGGCGGTGGCGGGGGCAGCACCGCGACCGGCGCCTGCTTGGCACCGCATGCCGACAAGGTGATGGTGAGGCCAGTGATGGCCGCCACATATAAAATGTGGCCTGCACGAAAACGCGCCATGTCGTGTGTCTCCTGGTGCAACGCGCAGTTTCACGTCGCAATTTTGCGTTGGCGCAATTCTATGCCTGCAAAATGCCGACCTCAACACCAAAAAATTGTCACTAAACGCCTCAAACCGCCAGAATCATCCTCCTGAGCGCCAGAGCGAGTCTCTGGCGCGCCGAATGGAACGCCGCCAGTCTCCGCCAGACATGAAGAACCCGGCAGATCGCTCCGCCGGGTCTGAGTTATCCTGCGCTATCGAGGAACAATCAGTCGTTGTTCCCCATGATGCTTAGCAGCGCCTGGAACATGTTGATGAAGTTGAGATACAGGCTGAGCGCACCCATAATGATGACCTTGCCCATCATATCGCTGCCTGCGACATGCGCGTAGGTGCTCTTCAATCGCTGGGTGTCATAAGCGGTCAACCCTGCGAAGATCAGCACGGCGGCATAGCTGATCACCATGCCCATCACCGAGCTTTGCAGGAAGATGTTGAGCACGCTGGCGACAATCAGTCCGACAACGCCCATGATCAAAAAGCTGCCCCAGCTGCTCAGGTTCTTCTGCGTGGTATAGCCATAAAGGCTGAGCGCCGCGAAGGCGGCGGCGGTCGAGAAGAACGCCAGCGCAATCGTTTCACCTGCATAGACCAAAAAGATGGTCGACATGCTGAGGCCCATCAGCGTTGCAAAGCCCCAGAACATCGCCTGCAAGGTGATGGTCGAGAACTTGTTCATGCCAAAGCTCATCGCAAACACGATCGCCAGCGGCGAGAAGATGATGACATATTTCATCAGCCCCGGACCGCCCATGATCTGCAGCGCCATGCCCGACTGGGCAAACAGCAGCGCGACAACACCAGTCAGCAAAATGCCGCTGGTCATGTAGTTATAGATGGAAAGCATGTAGGACCGCAGCCCGGCATCAAATGCCGCGCCGTCCAAGGTGCCCGGTTGCGCGTTGATCGATCCAGGGCGGAGCCTGTCCGTCATGCGTGGATCAAAACGGTCTGCCATCAAAAAATCTCCTTTGCCCGGTGTCTTTCCCGGATATTGTCAATATCGCCCTTTTCTCACCGATTTTCAAGCGAAACCGTTTTTGTTGAATAAGGCTACTGTCTATCCAATGTCTTAATGATGCGCTTGTTCCTTGCCCTTGTGCCGCCGCCCGTGATTTGCCAGCAGCTGCTGCTGGCGATGGGCGGCCTGCCCGGAGCACGTTGGCAGAATGAAGCGCAGCTGCATGTTACGATCCGCTTTATCGGCGAGACGGATCGGCATGTGGCAGACGCGCTGGTTCTTGCCCTGTCGCGCGACCGCCTGCCCGCGATATCGGCGCGCCTCGATGGCTTCGGCCATTTCGAGCGGCGCGGGCGGATCGATCAGCTTTGGGCAGGCCTTGCCCCGCGCGAGCCATTGGCCGCGCTGCAAACCCGGCTGGACCGGCTGTGCGTGGCGTGGGGGATGGAACCAGAGGGCCGCAGGTTCGTGCCGCATATCACGCTTGCCCGCTTCACCCGCACCCACGCGCCCGATGTGCACAGGCTCGCCAGCTGGCTGAGCGACCAGCCGCCAATGACCAGCGCGGCGTTCAGCTTCGACCGGCTGCTGCTGATAGAGAGCATATTGGGGGCGGAGGGGAGCAGCTATGCACCGGTGGCGGAAATCGGGATGCGGGATTGAGCAGTGGCGCTATCTCGCAAGCCTTGGCAGAACGGCCCTTAACTTTGCTCGGGACAGACGGATGGGGTGATGAACGGGGAGAAGGCGGCGCAGTGAGGAAGACACCACCCCCTCCCGCGTTCCCGAGCGAAGTCGAGGGACGTATGCGCCCGCTACGGATACCACTGGAAAACCACGGGTAACGCTAGCCTAACCGATCTCCATCATCATCCCCGGCCGCAACCTCGGCAGCAGCGCCAGCATATCCGCACGCGCAATCGCAACGCATCCCTCGGTGGAGCGCGTATCTTGTGGCCTGGCCTCATCCCACAGGTGAAAGAAAATCGCGCTGCCCGCGCCGGACATCGGCGGCGCATCATTGTGGCCGAGCACGATGATCACATCGTAGAGCATGTCGGCGCGCTGCAACGTCTCTGCGCTGAAGGCGTGCGGCAGGCGCACCGGGCGGTTATAGGCCGGGTCCACCGGGTCATCCGACCAACCATCGCCCGGCCCGGTCCAGCGCCATGGCAGCGCGAAACCGGATGGCGGGCTGGCGCGTCCGGGGCGAAACAGCGCCGCGCGGATCGGCCA
>NZ_JBGTFM010000185.1:0-5970 GCF_041747255.1 Blastomonas sp.
GCAGACCTGCGCACAACCGTCGATACCGCCCGACTGACCGGGGCCAATCCCTTCCGCACCATCCTTGGCGCTGTCTCCGCCTGACGGTTCAGATCCGGGGGTGGGTAATTACGGTCTGGGACAAAGCTGCCAATCGCTACCACTACGGGGAACGACCGGTTACGCTTAAACCGGTCATCCTTGAAGCAGCGAAGGTGGCACCGACGCAGACCGCTAAAAGGCCGGGAGCGGAATGCCCGGTTTCGGGCGACGAGATAAGGATAGCTGCCTCTCGTTTAGGTATGCCGTGTTGGGAAGCGGCACCTTAAGTGCTAGAGACGGACAGTCCTTGGTTTTTGTTGACCTAGGCGTTGGGTCGAAGGAGAAGGCCGTGATTCACGCGGGCGGGGGCGAACTGGGCGCGTTGATGCGCGGCCATGACTGGTCGACCTCGTCGATCGGATATCCAGACACATGGCCCCCAGCCCTCCAAACGGCAGTCAGCATGATGCTCCCAAGCAAGCATGTCATGTTCGTTGCCTGGGGTCCCGACCTCGCTTTTCTGTACAACGATGCCTACCGACCGGTATTCGGCAATAAGCATCCTTGGGCGCTCGGCCGACCGTTCCGGGAGGTCTGGTCGGAAGTCTGGGCTGAGATCACGCCATTGGTGGAAACAGCGCTTAGCGGTGAAGCGACTTGGTCCGAAAACCTTCCACTCGTTCTTGAGCGCAACGGATATCCCGAAGACTGCTGGTTCACTTTTTCGTATTCGCCGTTACGCGATGATAACGGCAATATCGCCGGTCTTTTCTGCGCTGCTGCAGAGACGACTGAGAGCGTGCTGGCGGAACGGCGTCTAGTGGCCGAGCGCGAGCGCCAGCAGCAGCTGTTCGAGCACGTACCCGGTTTCGTCGGAGTTTTGCGCGGACCCGATCATGTCTTTGAATATGCGAATGACGCCTATGATCGCGTCGCTGGCAAGAGAGGCTTTGTCGGCCAGACCGTGCGCGCGGCGTTTCCAGAACTTAAGGGCACAGGCGTGTTCGAGGCGCTCGATCTCGCATACGCGACAGGCGAACCTTACGTGGCGCGCGATGTTGCGCTCAGCCTGCAACGCACGCCCGGAGCCGAACCCGACCCTCTCTTTCTTACGTTTACTTATCAACCGATCGTTGACGAGCGCGGTAAAGTAACGGGCATCTTTCTCCAGGGGCAGGACGTTACCCAAGAGCATCAGGCGGTGGCCGCACTTACGCACCTGAACGCCACGCTTGAACAACAGGTCAGCGAGCGCACGCGCGAACTTTTGGTGACCGAGGCGGCGTTGCGCCAAGCGCAAAAAATGGAGGCTATCGGCCAGCTCACTGGCGGCGTCGCGCACGACTTCAATAACTTGCTCACCCCGATCATGGGTGCGCTGGACATACTGATCAGGCGCAAGGTTGGTAATGAGCGTGAGCAGCGGATGATCGATGGTGCCCTTCAATCGGCCAATCGCGCGAAAACGCTCGTTCAACGGTTGCTCGCCTTCGCGCGGCGGCAGCCTTTGCAGGCAGTCGCGGTCGACCTCGCCACATTAATCGACGGGATGGCTGCCTTGATTGCCAGCACAGTCGGGCCACAGATCATCGTGCGGGTCGAGCTTGACGAAAACCTTCCACCAGCCAGTGCCGATGCAAACCAGCTCGAAATGGCGATCCTCAATCTTGGCGTGAACGCCCGCGATGCCATGCCGGGCGGAGGCACTCTGACGATCACGGCCGTCCTTGAGAGCGTGCGTGGCGAGCATCGGTCCGGGCTAAACGACGGCAACTATGTGCGTCTCTCCGTGGCGGATACCGGCACCGGTATGGACGAGGCCACGTTGGCCCGCGCTACCGAGCCTTTCTTCTCGACAAAGGGCGTCGGCGCGGGAACTGGCCTGGGACTTCCAATGGTTCACGGCCTCGCTGCGCAGCTCGGTGGTGGACTCACCATCATCAGCGAGCTGGGACACGGGTCCGCCTTAGAGCTGTGGTTGCCCGTCAGTCTTGATCCGCTAGGCGAAGCGGTTGAGGCAAAGGTTGCGGTAACGCCGGTCAGGCCGCGATTGTGCGCGCTTCTCGTCGATGACGAGCCTCTCGTGCGGATGTGCACGGCCGACATGTTGACGGACTTGGGCTACGATGTGCTCGAGGCGAGTTCTGGCGAGCAAGCTCTGCGGCTTCTTGACGAAGGTGTGCCCCCTGACATCATCATCACCGACTATCTCATGCCAGGAATGAGCGGCGCAGAACTTGTATCAGCGGTGCGCGACCGAAAACCGGGGTTGCCGATCCTGATCATCTCTGGATACGCCGAGCCGGAGGAGATCCCGCTAGACTGGACGCGACTGACGAAGCCATTTCGAAGTGCGGACCTCGCACAGAGTATTGCCAACCTCATGCGTGAGAATGCTGCCGAGGGCACCTGACAGATGCGGCAGTCACTTGGCTTGCCTTGCTTCCCAGCTGTCAATGATGGGAAACGATGCCCCTCGAAACGGTCGCTTGGTAACAACTAGCCGGAAGAAGACTGTCATGGTCGCGCCGCTGGTGCTGGATGGCCCAATCAATGGCGACTGGTTCGAGGCCCATGTCACTCATTTCCTGATAGCTGAGCTTCGGCCCGGTGGATGTCGTCATCAAAAAACGCGCTAATCCAACGTGGGCGTAATTCGCCTCGGCTGCATATCATCTATGTCCGTTGTCCGGCTGGATTGTGTGGAATCGCCCAATTCAATTAATGCTGCAACCAACGTGCTCCAATATACGTTGCACATTCGAACCCCGGCAAAGCAGCGGTCTTGCCCTGGCGAACACTTTGGTTGCGCGCCGCTCCACGATTTGGGGAATACCCATGACTAAAAAAGTACCTCTATTGGCTCTCCTGGCCAGTAGTGCCGCGTTGCTGTCTGCCGTCAGCTTTGCTTCGATGCCACGATCTGTGGCGCAAACCGAAAGCTTCGCTGGTCCCGCCGACCAGGGCACACCTCTGCCGCAGGCATTTGGCGACGCTACCCTTGGCCGAGATGTCTTCCGCTTCGAAACCTTTGGAAATGAAGGTTTCTGGACCGACGCTGTGCGCATACCCGCAGGTATCGCTTCGGCCGGGGTCACGCCGATGCAGGCATTGCAACTTGGGCTCCAAATTGATGCGGATGCGATCGACCCCGCGACAAAGGCAAAACTAGCAGCTGAGTTACGAGCAGATCCGACTGGCCGCAGCTCATCGCTCCTCAATGATCCCGCCGTCACGATGGTGCTGATCAAGGCCAACGCAGTCATCGGCATGGTGCCGAAGGGTGCCAAAGTCGGCGTGAGCTGTGCATTGTGCCACACAATGACCGATGCTTCGGTGTTCAAATCGCCAAATGGTGGCTCCATCGGCAGCCGCGAAGACGGGCGTGCAAATCACGATCTTAACATGGGCGCAATTTTCGCCACAGCGGCCAACACGCGCGCATTGTATCCGATCTCGCAGACGCAGCTCGACGCCAACAATGGAAAGACGCTCGGCCGTGCGCCACAGGGTCTCACGGAAAACTCCACCGAGGCAGATTTCGACGCCTATTTCAGCAACCCGGCTTATTACCCCGTTGGGATGTTCGACGATACATTCGACGGAAACGGTAATCCGATGCACAACACGCCGTTCTTTCAGCAGAGTCATGCCGCGCCCTATGGCAGCGAAGGCCTAATCACCAAGATCGATGACTTTAGCAACCTCGTCTACACTACGCTGTTTGACCTGACGATGTTGACGACCAAGGGTGGGCGCGCCTTTATCCACAGCGTCGCCGGGCCAGCTGGTGACGAGATGATTGCCGATTATGTGAAGATTCTCGCCGCGACAAATGTCACAGGTTATCCTTATGTGCAGGCCCGGCGTGGTGGTAAACCAGGGGCGCTTGCCACGCCGATAGGCTTCCGCGTGGATAATCGCAAATTGCTCGCGATGAATGCCTATGTTTCATCGCTGCCTGCCCCGCCGGGCGTATCCACTGATCCTCAGGCCGAAGCCCGGGGCCGGGCGTTGTTTATTTCGACTGGTTGCACTGGTTGCCACAATAGCGATCAGGGGCGAGCGGTGCCTACGACGATCCACCCAATGGCGCGAATTTGGCCCGGCGATCGCCCGGTCATCCTTGCACAGCGCATGCCGCCTTTCAACGCCGTGCAAGAGACGCCGGGGAACACATTCGACGACAAATGGGTCGTCATCAACGCCAGCCTTCGCGGCGAGAAGCGCGGCGTGGCAATGCCACTGCTGCTCGATCTCGCGCGCAAGCCAGTCTTCCTGCACGATAACTCCGTACCGAGCCTGGAGGCGCTGTTCGACCCTCGCCGTGGGTCTTCTGCACCCCATCCTTTCTACCTGACTCAGCCCGCACAGCGCCAAGAAATGGCGGCTTATCTGCGTACACTGGACAGCCGATCGCGGTGATCCTCTTGCCAAGCGCGCTTAGGGGAATACGCAGGTTGCTGCGATCAACTCGGCTAACCCAGCGCCTCCCCCAAACCGCTCGCAGTCAAACCGGGGAGGACGAGTCTCGCCCGATGATGCGACGATCAGGCCAGTATCAATGCTGGCCGAGCAGGTCCCGAAGCGAAGCCCGACGATCCCGGCGAATTTGCCAACAGTGCCTATCGCTGCAACCACTTCCTTGACCCTGTGCGTGCAACGGGCGGCATACCGCAGATCGTCGCCACCGGCATGTGGGGCCGCAACGAACATAAAATGCTGCGTAAGCTCAAAGAATGGAATCAACCGATCCACCGGGTGCGAGGCTGGATCGAGAATATATTCGGTAAATAGCAGTGCCGCTATGGGCTTTGCCAAATGCGATGGCGTGGCATCGCTAAAGCCGCCGTCCAAGTTCACCTCACTGCGATCGCCTACACCCTGAAACCTAAAACGAAACCTCAGCACCGTCACCGCTCAGGGTTGAGATGCCGGTCATCATGCGTCCAGCACAATGCGGGAGTAGTCCCTAGCCTGGAACTGAGAAAATTAGATAGTTTCAACTGTCTAGACCCACCCGCGCACAGGTCTCATTAGGTCGTCCAAATTGCTAGCGATATTCTGGATTGGGGTGATCGAAATGCGTTCCGGCGTCCCATATGTCCCTCTGATTACCAGGAGTTGGGTATCCGCCACTTTTCTTGAGCATCGCGGCCATGTGCATTAAGTTCCACGCCATGAAAGTCGTGTTTCGGCGGGTAAATTCGTTGTCGCGTCCAACCTTTCCGTCGTCTCCATACGAAGGACCGGGACCGGCCTCGCCGATCCATCCTGCGTCCGCCTGCGGAGGCACGACATACCCGAGGTGCTGGAGCGAGTAGAGCACATTCATTGCGCAATGCTTGATGCCATCCTCGTTGCCGGTAACGACACATCCCGCAGTCCGGCCGTAATAGACATATTGGCCTTGATCGTTGGTTTCGCCGCTGTAGCCATAGAGGCGTTCGATCGCGCGTGTGCAGATGGAAGATTTGTCGCCCAGCCAGATCGGCGTGCCGATGACGAGAATATCGGCCGCCAGTACCTTTTCCTGAATGGCTGGCCATTCGTCATTGTCCCACCCGTGCTCCTTCATGTCGGGCTGCACGCCTGGCGGAATATCGTGATCGGCGAGGCGGATTGTCTCGGTGACAACACCGTTTGCTTCCATGATCGCGATGGCGTTGTCCATGAGCAACTGAGTGTGTGACTGCTGGTCCGAGCGTTTGAGACTGCTATTGAGAAACATGGCGGCGAGGCCCAGTCCGTCGAAATGGATGTTGCTGGTCATGGCGCTCCTCGCGTGGTGGGTTCAACATCGTAACGCTTGAAGTCACAAAAAGAACAGGACGTTTGCAGAATTCTGTGCTTTTGGTGTCAGCTCATTGAACAAAAAGGTTCGGGAAACCATCAGACGTGCGGAACACCGCGAGATAAACGGCTGTCGGCTTTCGGGTTCAACTTCTG